>JAZOVZ010000070.1:0-52361 GCA_045658965.1 Eubacteriales bacterium | reverse complement strand
CCCCACCTTAAAGGATAACAAATAATTCCGGACAAGCCCTCCCCCAAATGTTTCCCCCCCCTTTTTTCAAAAGCCGGCGCAGTCGAGGGCGCGCAGCCCTCTTCGCTCGTCGCAACGAGCGAAACTTTCTCGGCGTTTTTGGTTCTTTTTGCGCCAGCGGTGTCAAAAAGAACGGAGAAAATTATCTCAACGTATAAGAATAAGGGAGTTACCTGCATAGGGGTAACTCCCTTTTGTTGTTTATGTGAGGAAACCGTTTCCGTTCTTTTTGAGCAAGGAGCTGCAAAAAGAACCAAAAACAGCGAGTAAAAAGTTTCGCCTCTGCGGAGGCGACCAAGGGCGCTGCCCTTGGAGCCCGCCGCCTTTTGAAAAAGGCGGGCGAAAACTTTTCAAGAGTTGGGGTGTCCTGATTGATTACTTGACCAGACCCAGATGCTCCATCCAGTACAGCACGTGCGAAGCAAAGCCGTGGTTGCAGCTTGCGTGGTCTGCCGTCAGCTCCCACAGCGTGCCCGTTTTGTCAGCCATGTACAGGAAATAGCCCTTGATGTTCTCATACAACGCTTCGTGACAGCCGTATCTGTCAAGCAGATCCAATCTTAAATAGTTACCGATAAACGCATTGGCAACCCAAATTTCGGGGTATACGCCCTTCTTGACTCTGTCAGGACCAAAGTCGTTGACCAAAGTGTTCCACAGCCAAGGATGGCTCTCGGGCGTTGCAATATTGCAGAAGAATGCGTAATACTGGCACGCCTCGGTTCTCTCACCCGACAACACCAGTTTACCGTCGCGTCTGTACGCGTTGTCACAGAAGAAACCGCTCTCGGTCATGCTCATATCCAGAATGGTCTTGCGCAGCTCTGCCGCTTCCTTGGCAAGTGCCGCGTCACCGTACAGCTCGGCAATGGTATCCTTCATGGTTGCGTACAGCATATTCGTTCCGAACGAAACGTCCTGCACCAGCTCGTTTGCCTTGGACCACTCAATGAATACCCAGCTCTGCAGCTTTTCCAAAAGCCCAAATTCGTTCTCAAAGGGCTTGAAGAAATTAAGCAGCGCATATACTCTGTCCCTTGCCTGCTCGACCAGTTCTCTATCCCCCGATCTCTTTGCATACTCGCCAAGCTCTACAACGTACCACATTGCCCAGTTGGGGATATAGGTATGGTCGTTGTGATCCGAGGGGTAGCACATGGGCAGCATGCCCTCGGGGATAAAGTCAAACTTTTCGGGCATCAGGAAGTTGGAAAGGAACGCCTTTTCCACGTCGGATGCACCCGTCAGCGTCTTTTCTACGCGTGAGGTAAAGAAGCTGTCGCACAGCCAGCCTGCGCGCTCACGAGAGGGGCAATCCATGTAAACATCCACGGTGTTTGCGCGGAAGGTTTCCACAGCCGCGTCATAAATGCGGCGCATTGCATCGTCCTCTCCGACAAACTTTGCCGTGATCTTGCTTGCGGGGAATGCAACCTTGAAAAGGCGCAGGTTCTTGACCGTAAACGAGCAGCCCTTTGCCACCAAGCGGATATAGCGCATGGTGTAAGGCTCCTGGCAACGCACCTTGTAAGTACCGCTCTCGCCTCTGCAAAGCACGATGTTGGACGTGCCGTTACGGAAGCAGTTGAGCTGACCGCCCAGCAAGATCTCATCGAACAGCACGTAAAGCTCGCCCTTGCCGCATACTTCAAGATCAAACTCGAAAATACCCGTATAGTTGACGCCCATATCCACGTCCACAAAGGTTTCTGCACATACGGGAATGCAATCGGTTCCCAAGCTATAGGGCTTGGGCTCGGTAAATACCATCTGCGAGGGAGAGATATGCGTACCCACCTCCAGCTCGTCAAGCGTATAGCCGAAGAACTCGTCATAGATCTTGGAAACCTCACGGTTGTTGTACACGGGCTTGCTCTCGTCATACGACACGCTGCCTGTTGCAAAAACGCCCACGGGCTTCATAACTTCAACGTCACCGTAAGGAACGTCACGGCAAATAAACGCCTTTTCCTCTGTCAGCGCAAGCGTAACGGGTGCTCCCTGTGTACCAAGGTCGTAGCACTCAGCGAGGTGACGCTGGAAGGAATAACGCTGCACCTTGCGCACGCGCTCGTCTACGCCCAGCGCGGTAAAGCCGACGCACTGTGCATCGGTATAAGCAACCACCTCACCGCCCACAAGCAGCTCCGCGCACACAAAGGAAGGCTTATCCAAGTAATGGAAGGAGTTGACGTTATAGCCCGCAACGCGGATGCAGATCTCATGCTCGCCCTCTGCCATCAGATCGGACAGCACCAGCTCGTCCGCGCGGTAGTAGCCGTGTCCCGCTCTTGCAGGACCGTGGGTAATGATCTCACCGTCCAAAAGCACGGTAAAGGAGCAATGCGCAGCAAGTGCTAACACGACCTTCTCGCCCTTGTATGCGATCTTGGTGCAAAGCGCGATCGAGCGATTGATCACCTTTTCGGTGCCCTGCTCCCAAACGGGACGCGCCTTCTTGAAGCAATACTCGTGAAATTTCATACTCGTTCTCCTTTAATATAATTTGATCAAAATGATACTGTATTTTCCCGTGGCAATGCAGACCTGTCGGCTCATGCCCAAAAGCGGCAGAGTCTGCACCAAGGTAAGATCCTTAACACCGTCCATGATGTACACATCCGCGCTGTATACGTCCTCGGGCAGATTGTTCATGCGAATGTCCACAAGCCCCGGTGCATCCGACACCGCAACCATGACGGCTGCCGATCGGTGACCGATCGAAGCAACAGCCTCCGCGCCGCTTCCCTGCACGTCGCAAAACACCTCGTCACCTTGTCTGTAAAGCGTATCAAACGCGCGAAAAGCATGTGCGGGCTTGGCAGCGTTGCCAAAGCGGTCACAAATGCCGCACAAGGGGGAAAGCTCGGGCTGTGCATCGTAATAGGTCGCAGCCTCCACGCCTTGTATACGCTGCATTTTCAGCATCAGAGAGGCGCAGAACACTGCCCCCGCAAGCGAATGCGCCTGCTCGTATCTTGCCTGCTTTTGTGCCGGTGTCAGCACCGTGCTCTCGGGAGCTTGACAATTCCATTCGCAAATACGCACGGGCAGATGCGCCATATCGCTCTTTTGTAAGTACGCAGACAGCTTATTTGCCCCCGCTAATGCCTCATCGGGCGTCTGCCCGTAGGCACAGATGCTGACGAAATCCAAGGGCGTCTGCTTTTTCTTGCAATACTTGATAAACTCACGCGCCATGACGCCGTAATCGGCAAAGCCCATGCCGCCTACCTGCAAATCGGGGTTATAGCTCTTGATGCCGTGCGCCACCTTTTCGTAAAAGCCGAAAACCGTGGCGTTGGTCACATCGGGCATGGTATCGGGCTTTGCCCATACCTCAAAGCTGTGCAAATCAAGCTGCATACCGTCCGCCCATCCGTCGTTGTAATGGCGGATGATATTGACGCACACGCGCGTCCACTTTTCGGGATTTTGCGGCAAGGAATATCCAAAGCCGCCGTCACTCTCGCCAAGGCGATACACGATCCGGGCACCGCTCTCGGCTGCCGCCTGCAAGAGCGTATCGGTGGGCGCAAAGCGGTAATTTTTCGGGTCGTACTCATCGGCAGACGCATCGGGAAAGATGCTTGATACGTTGACGTACAGCCCCGATTGCTTGCCGCCTGCGTCCGCAAAGCGCACGCACGGCACACCCATTTTTCCAAAAAGATCACCAAGGTCTGTCCCCGGGGAGAGCGGGCCGTTACTCATGCCGTGCAGCGGCTTGATGCGCCCCGTGACCGAGGCAAAATCCACCGTGATCAGCCTTCTATCGGTCATATCAGAACGCCCAGTTGCCGTTCTCAAAGATCTTTACCACGCTGCCGTCAGCAGTCTTGCCCTCGATACAGAGGTCAGCCGTGCCGATCATGAAATCGACGTGGATCATGGAGTCGTTGATACCCATTGCATGCGCCTCTTCCAGGGTGTACTTGTCGTAGTCGCGCAGGCAGTTGGTAAAGCCTGCACCCATGGCAAGGTGGCAAGCGGCATTTTCGTCAAACAGCGTTTCGTAGAAGGTAATGCCGCTGTTGCGAATGGGAGAATCGTAAGGCACCAGCGCGCACTCGCCAAGCATAGCCGCACCCTCGTCCATGGAGATCATCTGCTTTAAGAGATCCTCGTTCTTCTCTGCATGCGCCTCGACTGCGCGACCGCCCTCAAAGCGGAGCGAGAAGTTATCAATGACCTCACCGCGATAGGAAAGCGGCAGGCTGGAATACACGATACCCTCTGCGCTGCCTGCACGGGGAGAGGTGAAGGTCTCCTCGGTGGGAATGTTGGGATTATAGTATTCACCGCCCAGCGTGTTCTCACCGCCGCCAAGGAAAATACCCTCGGGAATGAGGCCCACGGTCAGGTCGGTGCCGTTGGATGCGGTATAGTGCAATTCGGTCAAGCCAAGGCTGTTGAGATATGCGCACTTTTCGGCAAAATTCTTGTTGTGCTTGTCCCACTCGGCAACAGCATCAAGCAGGTTGCCCTCGGCATCCAGCACGCGGGAGGTGTACAGAATGGCGTTCCACAGCTTTTCTACAGCGACGGAGGTGCGCTCGCCCGGGAACACCTTCTTTGCCCATGCGTTGCCGGGAACGGACGCGATGCACCACTTGTACTTATTATCCATGGCATCGCGGTAAGGCTTGATGACGGGGTACTTCATACGTGCCGCCTTGGTCATTTTTTCCTGGTTGATGCCCTTCAGACCGTCGGGGTCGTCGGAGAGCAGATACAGCATAGCGGGATTTTTTTCAAGTCTGTACTTGAGCTTTGCCTCCTCAAAAGCCTCGATGGTGCCAAGGCTCTTAAGCGTGCGGTACTTGACGGCAAGCTTGGTCATGGGCTGATAATCCCACTCGACCATGACGCGTGCCGCGCCTCTTTTATAGCAAGCCTCGGCTGCCATGACCACGAAGTCGGGCTGGTCCAAAGATGCGTTGATGATGACTACGTCACCTTTTTTGATATTGAGGCCGCAGTAAGCCAGCAGCTTGGCATATTCCTTGAGAACTGTTTTTTTCATGTTTACGCTTCCTTTCCGCGAATTGTTTTTTCATTTGATTTATTATATCATATATTGTGCGTTTTGTCATGCTTTTTTGCAAAAAAATTTGGGCGATCGCTCGCGCGACCGCCCTGTGTCATTCACTATAGACGTCTTACTTGGTCTTCAGAGAGTTCTCGTAGGACTCTACCATCTTCTTGACCATCTGGCCGCCGATGGAGCCTGCCTGTGCGGCAGTCAGCTGACCGTTGTAGCCCTGGTTCAGGGTTACGCCTACTTCGTTTGCTGCCTGCATCTTGAACTGCTCAAGTGCCTGCTTTGCTTCGGGAACAAGTGTCTTGTTGCTTGCCATAACTAAATTCTCCTTGTCAAGGGTCAGGCAAACGGGGTTTTCCGCTCTCTGCCCTTTTTCATTTCAAAATCATCTATCTAAATGGAGTCCGCAATTCTCTTGCGTGCTCTGCTATTATTTTGAACGACGATCAAGGTTTTATGAATGGCAATTTTTTATTAAAAAATCAAAGCTCGCAGCTATAACGTGCGGTGATCTCGGTCTGCGCATGCGTGCTGCCGTCGGGCAGGACGACCTCGCAGGCAAGGGTCGAATGCGCGGGCAGGGTGACCTCCAGCGTCAGCTTGCCGTCGGTCTTTTCCCATGCCACACAAATGATGCCGTGCGGCGTGGGCACGGTTCCCTTTGCCCACGTCAGATCGTATGCATGCACGCAAGGCTTGATGCGTACCGCATCATAGCCATCCTCGGTGGGGCAAACGCCCAACACCATTGCCGAGAACTCATAAATGGGTGCGGAGCTCCAGCCGTGGCACTCGCTTCTGGGGCTGTCGGGATTTTCGCACCAGGTGGTGCAATGCCAGTCAAGCATGGTCTGCCAACCCTGCAGCTGGCGTTTTGCATATTGATCGTAGCGATTGCCGCTCTCCAATGCGCGGAACATATAGTGACTCATGGAGAAGGAGCAGACAGAGACGGGCACGTGACCGTCAAAGGTGCGGTCAAGCAGCTTGCCTGCCTCCTCACCGCTCACAGCCCCCGAAAGGATCGCCCACAACGTAGTGTGCTGGCTATATTCTGCGGTATCGGGCGTATTGCGGTACAAGCCGACCTCTGCGTCGTAGCAATGCATTTGCACGTTGTTGATCATCTGCGCGGCTCTTGCGCGGTAATCACAAGCAAGTCCGGATCTGCCGACCGCATCGCAGATCTCTGCTGCTGCCTTGAGCGCGGCAGCATACATCAAGGAGGTCACGGTCAAGGGCTCGGTAAAGCCGCCGTTCGGCACACCCACGTGCCAACCGGGTACCCAGTCCACGAAATGCCAGTAGGGAGTGACGCCGATCAAACCATCCTTGGTCATATACGTTTCAAATCCCTCCAGCGCACGGTCAACCGTGCCTGTCATGGAGCGCACGCGCGCAAGTGCGTCCGCACCGTATCCGCAGTAACGCAGATAATCGCGCAGCATCAGCACCCAGAACAGCGTAAAGTCGGGAATGATCTGCACCATGACCGAGGGGTAATTTGCCTGCAGCATGCCGTCTGCCATTTGCGAATGTGCAAAATCGGTGATCGACTTAAAGGGCATGCGATCATCCGCACTCATACGCAGGGTAAACAGCATTTCCAGCGCGCTGTCCATATCATATTGCTGTTGCTCGTAATACGGGCAATCCACGTACATCTCGTGCATGCAGCAAAGCACGGTGTTGCGGCTGATCTTCCACATTTGGTTATAGCGGGGATCGGAGCAGGAAAACTCGCCCGCCTTATCCAAGGGATAATGATAAAACGCGTAATCAAACGCAGACAGTTCAAAATCGGGGTCTTCAAATTCCACGCGCACAAAGCGGAAGGAGCGATACCAGAACGGTACAAAGCTCTGCTCCTCGCCCGTAGCGATCAACGTATCATATGCGCCGTGCAGCTCTGCCGTAGGATGGTCGTAAGCATCTCTCTTTGCCTTATACCGATTGCCCTGTGCATCTGCTATGCTGTAGCATTCCGACCAGATCAGGCGCACCTTAGTGCCCTTTTTCGCCTTGAAGCAAAGGCAGATTTTTGCGGTGGTGTAATCGACCGCATCGTATTCGGCAAAGCCCTGTCCCGAGCGCACCTTTTGCAGCGGCAAAAAGCCCTCCGTCTGCATGGCAGGTATGGGACGCGGAGAGAGCACGTAGGTCTCGCTCAAGCCAAACAGGTTATAGCAGCCTTTGCCGATCTGCGGCTCGTAGGCTTGCAAGACGGGCACGGGAGTCGTAATACTTGCACCGCTCCACTGCTCAAAGGGCGGGATCGAAATATGAATACCGGGCATATTGGAAAATGCGCAGGCATCCTCACGCTCGCACGTCCAGCTTGCGTCCGTACCGATGCTGACAGTCTCACAGCCCACGGACAGCTGACCGTCCAGCCAAAATGCAGGGCGCGAGTTGCGGAACACCGAGATAAAATAGCCCTCGGTAACGTAAAGCACCTTGGCAAGCAGGGTATTTTCTCCCTCTTTCAGATACGGAGTCAGATCCTCTGTCTCAAAGTAGGTTTGGTAGGAAGACCCTTGGCAGGGTCCCTCGGAAACAAGATGCCCGTTGAGATACAGCGCATATCGGCTGTCACCGCTTACGCGCACCTTGAAGGAAGCTTTTGCGGGGGCATTGAATTTCTTAGTAAAATAATAGAATTTCGGGGTCACGGGGCGGTCGTCTGCCATAATCCAAAAGCTCATTTTCTTTCCTCCTGCTTGGTTTATTTTTGATAGATCAGCGTTGCCAGTGCGTTATTTTCCATGATATTTTCACCGTTGTACATGATCAGCACGCCGTCACAGCCGTACTGCTCTACGTACTCGGAAAGCGGCTTGACACCGCCCACGGAGAGGTTGACCACGACAAGGTCATAATGCTGCGCCAGAAAAGGCACGGTGCTGTTAAAGAAGGAATCCTTGAGCACAAGCAGCACAGGTCTGTCCTCGCCCGTGTTTTTTGTCACGGTCAGCACGCCGTGCGTGCCGTCCAAAAATGCGGAATACTTATCTTTTTTGGCAAGATACGCGCGATTATAAAAGCCCGAAAAGCTCTTACCGGTAGCGGGATCGGTGACGGTGTAGCCGTCCTCGCCCTCAAAGTGCCAGATCTCCAAGGTGTCGGGCGCGATGAATTTCAGCCCCGCGCGCGACCAGGTCGTGCCGTAGAACTCCTCGACGGTTTCGATCTCGAACACACTTTCGGGAATGATATCGGCTTCCCTGCCCCAATGCGCCATCAGCTCGGTATAAGCAAGGTACGCGCCCTTGGTCGTCCAATGGTGGTCGGTGCGGTAGTACACGTATTCGCCGTTTTCGGTGGCGTTTTGCATGAGCTTGCGCAGGTCGATATAATTGACCGATTTGTCAAGCCCTGCGTCGATATCCGCCCACAAGCTCTCTGCCATCTCTGCGGGATAGCTTGTCTGCGCACCGTACACGTCCAGCGTGCGAGGCGGGATCACCACGGTCAGCTCTAACCCTTGCGCGGCAAGGTCTGCGCTAAGCTGATTCAGCGCGTTTGTCTGCGCGGCAACGCTGTCCTTGGAATAGTAGTCGGTGTCGTATACACGGGTCAGGCGATCCACGTAAGAATCAAACCAGCGCACGGCAAGCACGCCGTCCTTGCCTAAAGCCACGCCGTTGTTGCCCTGTTTGCCGATCGCCAGCTCGGCAATGCCCTTGATGCCCACCAAAGCGTCACGCACGGGAAACTGGTCGGCAAAGTATTCGTTCATGTCCGAACCGAATTTGCCGTCCTTGAGCGTTGCCCAAGTCAACTTGGGAAAGGTCTGCAGGCTGCGGTTTTCTTCCTCGGAAAAGTCGTTGTCGGGCTGCGCGATAAACAGGACGAGCCCGAGAAGCAGAGGCAGCACGAACAGCACGACGGTCAGTATATGAATGATTTTTTGATTTTTCATGCTTACCTCCTCAGAAAATATAGTAAAGGAACGGGCTGAAGGTGGAGTCCACCAGGTACGCCGTGCAAAGCACGAGCACAAGCGCACACGCTACGGGGGTAACGCTCGCCACAAGCGGCTTATCCTTGATCTTGTCAAACAGCTTTTTGGGCAGAGGTGTAACGCCTACAAAGCACACGATCAGCAGCGGCAGATAGCGCAACGCCTCGTACAGCGCGATGGGAGACGCAAAACCTACCGTGCCGATGCCCCACATGCCCGTAAAGATCGCCCAGCCCTCGGAAAGGTTGGGGAATGCGAAAATGATCCAACCAATGCAGATCAGCAAGAGCGCATAGGCGTGCGTCAAGACGCGCGGCACTTTTTCAAACGCTTTGAGCAAGAACGCCTTTTCCACGACCAAAATGACTAAGAAATACGCGCCCCAAAGCACGAAATTCCAGGATGCGCCGTGCCAAAGCCCCGTCAGCAACCAGACTGCGGCGAGGTTGAGATACTGGCGCGCCTTTCCCTTTCGGTTGCCGCCAAGGGGGATATACACGTACTCGCGAAACCACGTGGAGAGCGTGATGTGCCAGCGACGCCAGAATTCTGTAATACTCCTTGAAATATAAGGGTAATTGAAGTTCTCGGGGAATTTGAAGCCGAACATCATACCAAGACCAATCGCCATGTCGGAGTATCCCGAAAAGTCGTAATAGATGTGCAAAGTGTAGCAAATGACGGTCATCCACGCGCCAAGCGCGGTGTGCTCAAAGCCGGCAGCCGCCGAGAAATAACGGAACGCGGAAGCCGCGCCGTCACCAAGCAGCACCTTTTTGGCAAGACCCGCGCAAAAACGGCGCACGCCTGCTGCAAAGTCGGCTAAATTCTCGCGGCGGCCGATCAGCTGATCGTCCACGTCCCGGTAACGCACGATAGGACCTGCGATCAGCTGCGGGAACAGCGTGACGTAGGTGCCAAAGGCGATATAGTTCTTTTGCACCTCGGTCTCGCGGCGGTACAGATCAATAGTATAGGACATGATCTGGAAGGTGTAGAACGAAATGCCCACGGGCAGCGAAAGACCCTGGATCGGCTTGGCAATTCCCGAGAGGAACGGGATGATTGCCAGTGTTTCCATGGTAAAGTTGAAGTATTTGAAGAACAGCAAAAACGACAGGTTGAGCGCAAGCGAGAGGATCATTGCCGCCTTGCACTTTTTGGGGGAGGTATGGCGGTATTTTTCGATAAAGAAGCCGCCCACGTACGCCACCGTAATGGATGCCATCATCAAAAGGATGTATAAGGGCTCGCCCCAGCCGTAAAATACCAGCGACAGCACGAAAAGTACCACGTTTCTCCATTTACGCGGAAAAACGTAGTACGCAGCCAGCGTCAGCGGCAGATATGCAAACAAAAAGATCAGAGACGAAAAGACCACGGCAAGCTCCTTTGAGTAAATTCTGTATGTTCATGGTTTCCGTAAAAACCGGGAATTATTCTAAAGTATAAATATATTATAAAGTATTGTGCGGATTTTGTCAACCAAGCAAGCAGGGTTTGAAAGAAAAATTTGGCAAGGAAAAAGGCGTACCGCAAGGTACGCCTTTGCTCTTTCATTTTTGCAGGGACATGCGTCCCGGGCTGTCTGCATAAATGCTTATTCCCCATCTACCCGCTCAAAGCGCAGCGTGCAGCCCTCGGGGAAAAACCCATATGGGTCATTCGTAACCGTAATCTCAAAATAATTTCTTGCGAATTTGCAATCTCCCGAAAAGAGCGAGCTGTCCCCTTCAAGGTCTTGCGGATCAAAAACAACCACATCGGGCATGATTGGATTGGGGACGCCTTCCCACAAAAGATCAAACGTACGTTCCGTATCATTGATGTTGAGAACGGCATTTTTCACCCTTCCCTCGTCGTCAACCTCGAACGACATCTGATATTCCTCACACACCCATTCGGTGTTCTTTTGGTCGGTCGGGCGACGACCTCTATACGGATCGCTGTCACACGCACAAAGCACGGACAGGCAAAGAAACATTATCAGTGCAAGCATCCATATTTTCAGTGCTTTTTTCATACTTTTTCCCCTCTCTTACAGATTCCACAATTCATATCGATCCACATCATGTAAAGCGCCTTGGAACATTGCAAAATGTCCTTTGTCGTACATATCAAACACACCTTCAATGATCACATATTCGCCGTTATATCTTTGCAATCTCTCGTAATACGGCTCCAGCTCCTCACCAAGCTCGACCCAGATTATGTCAGTGGTATGGTTTTCCCATGCTTCTTTATCGGTGCTGATGTAGTTCCCCTCAAACTCAAGATTACCCACGGCGATCAAGCGCACCCTGACGCCGTGATACCGCTCGGGGGTGGCAATCAGCTCCGTCATAGACACGCTTACGGCATAATTGCTTGCCAAAGCACCAAAGCCACCGTACAGTACGTATTCCATGCGCTCCAAAATCTGCCTTGCGTACATGCCGATGCCCCCGAGTGCAAGCAAAACAGCAAGCAGCAAGGCAAGCACCGTAATCAGCAGGCTGCGCCTTTGGCAATGAAGTCCGTGCATGGTCGTGCTGATCCACGCACTGCCGGGGATATCCAAAAGGGCGGAAAGCTGCTCGATCATGGGTGCATCGGGCATAGCTCTGCCCGTTTCCCATTTGGTCACAAGACGCTCGTTTACGCCAAGTGCCGCCGCCACGTCCTGTACGGTCATTTGCTTTTTTACTCTGTACGAGCGAATCAATTTTCCCATGCATCTCATGATGTTTCCTCCCTTTTATCTTTGCAATTCCATTGTACCATATTGCGCGTTTTGTGTCAAGATAAAGTACCTTTACCTATATAGACGCATTTTTTGATGGAAAAGTTCACGGTTTTCAAAAAAAGTTGAAAAATTTTTGTAAGCACTATTTTTGGGGTAGCCGTACAATCGCACAAATCACAACATTTACATTTCCTCTTGCATTTTTCGCGAATATGTGATATAATGCTCCCCGTAACTGTTCCCACAAGGGAAAAATAATTTTTGAAAGGAAACAAACCAAATGAAAAAGTTACTGATTTTACTGGCTCTTTGCATGGTATTCTCGGTTGCTTTGGTTGCTTGCGAGACCACTCCCGACAACCCTGAGCAAAGCACCGATGCAGAAACCACCACCGAAGCAGGCACCAATGCGCCCGCTGAAACCACTACCGAGGAAGTGACCACCGAGCCCGACGCTGAAACCTCCACCGAGGAACAGACCACCGAGCCCGACGCTGAAACCTCTACCGAGGAAGTCACCACCGAGCCTACTCCCGATCCCGTAAAGGTCATCGCGGCTATGTCCTGGGATTCCCTGTCCACCGTACATCCCGTTATAGGCAAGCCCATTGTAAACAACGGCGGTGAATACAACTCCTGGAACGGTGTTGCAAATATTGACACCAACGATACCGCTCTCTCCCTCTACGGTTGGATCGCATACTTCACCGAGACCGAGGGCACCGTTGGCTACAGCTTCAATGACGGTGAGCACGTTTATGATGCAAGCTTCACCTTTACCGCAGAGGTAGGCGTACAGGATCACATCAAGAACAACTGCCCCGGTGCGCTCAGCGCATGCAGATTCCAGTTCGACATTCCTCTGGAAGGCTTGGGCGCAGGCACGCATACCCTTCGCGTTTACGCTAAGGATACCGCAGGCAACGAGGAGCTGATCAAGGAAATCACCCTGAACATTACACAGGTTGACCCCGTACAGCCTATCGAGGTTGTTGAATTCAACGGCACTAACGGTAAGGTTACCATTGACACAAACGGCGTTTACAAGTTCATGATCACCAACTACGGTGGCAAGACCATGACCATTAAAAACTCTGCGAACTGCACCGTAGTTGCAGGCAACTACACGCTGCCTGCTGACACCATCAACGGCAACGATCGCGTACAGTTCATCCCCGGTCCCAATGAAGGTTGGGACAGCTTTGAGCTGACCATCACCAACCCCACCGGTGAAGCTGTTGAGATTGAATTGACCATTCAATAACGCAATCACACAAGAAGGGATTCCTTGCTACGGCAAGGAATTCCTTCTTTTTATGCAATCCAAAAAGTTTTTCCCTTTTTCTACTTGACATTTCGTTTTTTTTGATATATAATGTCACATATATCGGCTTTGACGGGAACAAGTACCCGCGCGCGACTCACAGAAAGTACCCGGTTGATGAGAGGGGCGAGGACGGCGGCGGTGAAATACATCCCCGAGCTTTGCACCGAACCGATCGCTGTGCGCGTCGCAGTAGGCTGCAACGGACGTTCCCCGTTATCGGAATCGACTGTATCCGTGCACACGGTAGGCAGCCGACAGAGGCTTCTTTTGCAAAAAAGAGGTAAAGCAAGGTGGTAACACGGCGGCGTCCCCGCCCGTCCTTGATTCCAAGAGCGTACTTGGCATCGGGGACTTTTTATTTTATATTTTCACATCAAAGGAGAAACAAACTATGCAAATCTATGAGGAATTGCAAGCGAGGGGACTGATCGCCCAGGTCACCGACGAAGCAGAGATCAGAGACATGATCAACGCAGGTAAGGCGACCTTCTACATTGGCTTTGACCCCACCGCAGACTCCCTGCACGTTGGTCACTTCATGGCACTGTGCCTGATGAAGAGACTGCAGATGGCAGGTAACAAGCCCGTCGTCCTGATCGGCGGCGGCACCGCTATGGTCGGTGACCCCTCGGGCAGAACCGACATGCGACAGATGATGACCGAGGAAACCATTGCACACAACGTGGAATGCTTTAAGAAGCAGATGTCCCGCTTTATTGACTTTGGCGAGGGCAAGGCGATCCTTGTCAACAACAAGGACTGGCTGATGCAGCTCAACTACGTTGAGGTACTGCGCGACGTTGGCGCATGCTTCTCTGTTAACAAGATGCTCAGCGCAGAGTGCTACAAGCAGCGCATGGAGAAGGGTCTTTCCTTCTTAGAGTTCAACTACATGATCATGCAGTCCTACGATTTCTACCATCTGTACAAGAACTTCGGCTGCAACATGCAGTTCGGCGGCGACGACCAGTGGTCCAACATGCTGGGCGGTACCGAGCTGATCCGCAGAAAGCTGGGCAAGGATGCTTACGCTATGACCATTACCCTCTTGCTCAACTCCGAGGGCAAGAAGATGGGTAAGACCGCATCGGGTGCCGTATGGCTGGATCCCAACAAGACCACGCCCTACGACTTCTACCAGTACTGGAGAAACGTAAACGACGCAGACGTGCTCAAGTGCATCCGTATGCTGACCTTCCTGCCTCTTGAGCAGATCGACGCAATGGACTCTTGGGAGGGCGCACAGCTCAACACCGCCAAGGAAATTCTTGCTTACGAGCTGACCAAGCTGGTACACGGCGAGGAGGAGGCTGAAAAGGCACAGGCGCAGGCTCGTTCCCTGTTCTCCGCAGGCGGCGAGGCAAACGCTCCCGAGCACAAGCTGACCGACGCTGACTTCACAGGCGGCTTGGTTGAGGGTCAGATCGACATCGGCTCCGTCATGGTCAAGGCAGGACTTGTCAAGTCCAAGTCCGAGGCGCGCACCGCAATTCAACAGGGCGGCGTGACCGTAGACGGCGAAAAGATCACAGATTTCAAGACCGCTTACACCAAGGCTGACCTTGCCGAGGGCAAACTGTTCCGCAAGGGCAAGAAGACCTTTGTCAAGGTAATTGCAGAATAACATCATACCAAAACACACCCGCCCGCGGCATGCCGCGGGCGGCTTTTTGCCCGTAGGGGCGGATTCCATATCCGCCACGTCTTGTGTCATCCTGAGCGAGCTGCGTAGCAGCGAGTCGAACTTTTGCGGGTCGAGGGCACAGCGTGACCGTGCAAGCAAAAGCGCGAGCATTCCGCCCGCATGTCATCCTCGAGCGAAGCGAAGGATCTCGGGCGGAATACGAAGCGGGATCTCCGATGAGGTTGCACAATGTCTGCTTAGCCAAAGTTATATTTGCGCCCGCGGCGGGACATAAAGCCCCGCCCTACGAAGTCGTCCGTACCGAATGGAGATCCTCAAAACGCTGTCCGCGTTTTGACTTTCAAAAATCCGCAATTCGTTGCAGATTTTTGAAAGTTCGACTCCGAAAACATCCACCCGGGATGTTTTCTCCGCTCAGGATGACACGGACGGGGGCGGCGGCATGCGGCGGGACATTAAGCCCCGCCCTACATCTTGAAAAAATTCAAAAAATATGCTAAAATATTGTCAGCAAAGCAAGGGGTTTTGCGACTTATAAAGTAGAGCCCCCCTATAGCCGAAGAGAGCCGAACTCATACGCCCTGCGGCGAGTATTTTTCGCGTCTTTCGCCAAATCTCGCCTTGCAAGATGCGTATCTTGCTTCGACTCGCTTTGACAAAATCCATCAAAAAATACAATGCCGGAGGGTGCTGCGCGGTTTTGCGCGAGCAAATATTTCGCAGATGCAAAGAGAAAACGCGAAGCAATATAAGATATTGCGAGTGTTTTTTCTGCCGCAGGTGCATATATTTGCCGCTCAAAACCGTGTGAGTTCGGCTCTCTTCGGCTATACCGAAAGGAGTTGCTTTGTATGCAAGACAAAGACATCATTGATCTGTATTTTGCCCGAAACGAGCAGGCGATTGCAGAATCATCCAACAAATACGGCTACTACTGTACAAGCATTGCGCAAAACATTCTGCACAATATGCAGGATGCCGAGGAATGCGTCAACGACACCTGGCTGCGCGCTTGGAACTCGATTCCCCCTGCCAAGCCCGATCATTTGCAGCTTTACTTAGGCGGTATTACGCGCCACATCTCGCTGGACAGATTTCGCCGTCAAAATGCTGCCAAGCGCGGAGGCGGTGAGATCGTGTTAGCCATTGACGAGATGCATGACGTGGTTGCCGCAGACGCGGACCTTGCCACCGAGATTGCAGACCGTGAATTTTCCGAGATCTTTAACCGTTTTTTGTGGTCACTGCCCAAGCGTGATTGCAATATTTTCATTCGTCGCTACTACTACCTCGACCCCATTCCGCTGATCGCCAAGCGATACGGCTTGAGCGTTTCCAACGTGCAAAAGATCCTTTCCCGCACGCGACAGAAATTGCGTGAGTATCTGGAAAAGGAGGGCTACGCAGTATGAAAGAGCTTCGACTGATCGAAATGATGGGCAATATTGACGAGGAGCTGCTGCTGCGCGCCAACGCCCCCGTACCGCTGTTCAGCAAGCCGCGCTTCCGTGCAGCGGTTGCATCCGCAGCCGTGGCTATGCTGCTGGTCATCACCATGATCGCCTCGCCCGTAGCGGTGGTCGTGTCCTATAGCAACACACACCCCGAGATTGAGGGCGGACTTGTGTATATCATGGACGAAATGATTCGTGACGAAAGCCACTTCCTCTCTTCCCTGCTCCCCGAGAACGTCAAGAACACGCTGGGCTCTGTGTTTGATGCATTGACGGGTGGACAAGAGCCGGGCGAGGTAGAAACCGAAACAGAAACCGAAACAGAGGCTGAAACAGAACCCGAAAATGAACCGCCTCGCGCAAGCGAAGGACTGATTTTTGAGTCCAACGGGGACGGAACATGGTATCTCAGCAAAAGAGGTGCCTGCAAGGACAAGGACATCGTCATCCCCGACAAATTGGCTAACGGTGAGCCCGTGACCGGCATAGGTACGAATGCTTTCAACACCGGCAGCGATCCTATAAGGTCTGTTATTATACCTGAAAGTATTGTCGAAATTGGCAGAGGTGCTTTCAGCGGGTGCAGATATTTGGAAAAGGTCGTCATCTCCGAAGGTGTAACAAGTATTGGCGAAAGTGCATTTTGGCAGTGCCCCTCTTTGACCGAGATCAACATTCCCAACAGCGTAACAAGCATGGGAACCGACGTCTTCAGAGAATGCACCGCCTTGAAAAGCATTCACATTCCCGGTAGTGTGACCAATATCAGCGATTTTTTGTTTTTCGATTGTACAGCTTTAGAGAGCGTTTCTTTCGGGTACGGTGTAGAGAGAATTGGAGATGAAGTATTTTGCGATTGTGAGAGCTTGCAAAATGTCATAATCCCCGATAGTGTAACGCGCATAGGCAATACAGTCTTTGCGGATTGCAAAAGCTTGCAGAGTATCATAATCCCCGATAGTGTTCAGAAAGTCGGCTATCGCACGTTCAAGGAATGCACCTCTTTGAATACTGCTTACATCAGTAGCAGTGTAACAGAAATCGGCTTTGATATGTTCCGCGGTTGCGCAGAACTGACAAGCGTTACCATCTCGGACAACGTAACAAGCATTGGCAACAACGCTTTCTATCTTTGCACCAAATTAACAAGCCTGAATGTTCCCGAAGACTTAACGAATATTGGATCTGAGGCGTTTGCCGGTTGTTCCGCTTTGACAAGTTTTCCGCTCCCCGATAGTGTAACGACCATTTCACGTGGGGCATTCCAAGGCTGTTCCGGTTTGACAAGCTTTATGATTCCCAACAAGGTAACTGCTTTGGATGTTTATGTTTTGGCAGGCTGCCGAGGCTTGGAAAGCTTGATCATTCCGGATGGGGTGACAAGCATTGGAAACCGCTCATTCGAAAGTTGCAAGGGCTTAACAAGCGTTACAATTCCCAACAGCGTCACTTTTATTGATTACTGCGCTTTTGAGGGCTGTGACAGTTTGACAAATATATATTTTACAGGAACCGAAGAAGAATGGAATGCGATTACTATCAATAACGGGAATACCGGCTTAGACTCTGCAACAATTCACTTCAACTGCAACTGAATTATCCTCCCGCCCGCGGCGCATGCCGCGGGCGGGTTTTGTTGCTTTTTTTCAAAAAATATGCTAAAATGGTGTCAGAAACGGCGGCGGATGTCGTGTTTATAAGTGAAGGACACTTGAAAGGAGGGGCAAGCCATGCAAGACAGTCAGATCGTTGCGCTGTATCTCGCGCGCGACGAACGCGCCATTGCAGAAACCGAGGCGAAATACAGCAGCCATTGCACGCATATTGCACTCAATATTCTGCAAAATCTGCAGGATGCCGAGGAGTGCGTCAATGATACGTGGCTGCACACCTGGAACTCTATTCCGCCCGCAAAGCCTGCCTTGCTGAAAACCTACGTAGGTAAGATCACACGTAACCTTGCCATTGACCGATACAGAACCGAGCACCGCGAAAAGCGCGGATGCGGTGAGGTGGCGGTTGCGTTTGACGAGATCAGCGAGATCACGGCATCCGACTACCGCGTGGACAGCACGTGGCGCGAGCAGGCATTCGTGGAGCTGCTCAACAAATTTCTCTATTCCCTGCCCGAACGGCAACGCAACATTTTCGTGCGCCGCTACTTTTACACAGACAGCGTACCCGACATTGCAAAGCGATTTGGCACCTCGCAGGCGAACGTACTCAAGATCCTTTCCAGAACAAGACAAAAGCTGAAAGAATACTTGGATGAAAATTGGAGGAACGTATGAGAGAAGATAAATTTTACGAGCTGATGGGCGAGATCGATCCCGAGATCATTGCCGCAGCGGACAGACCCGTTCCCTTCCGTCAGAAGCGAGGCTTTAAGATCGCGCTGATCGCAGCGGTGCTGGCGTTTGCCATGCTGATCACTCCCGTGGCGGGTGCATTTGCGCTGGCGGTGGGATATTTTGCAACGCGCGACCACATAAACGACGGCAGTGAGCCGCAAGACCCAATGCAGGGTGACGTGGAGCAGAACGTCGCGCTTGGCGGACTTGTGGGCGAGCTGTTCGGCGGTATCGATTGGGGTGCGCTCAAAGATACGGTAGGCGCGGACGGCAACGTGAACTGGAAGGACTTCTTTGCCGTATTGCAGGGGAATCCCTCCGAAACAGTCGGCGCAAACGGTCACGTATTCCAGGCGGTCAAGCTCGATGACGGCACCATGAAGATTACCAAGTTTGTCAACAACGGCAACGAAACCGTGGTTTTCGTGCCCGAAACCATCTCGGGAGCCAAGGTGACGGTAATCGGCGAGGGAGCGTTCAAGGAAATACTTAACGTTACGCACGTAAGTATGCCGGATACGGTAACAGTTATTGAGGACTATGCATTTTACGCTTGTAACGATCTTATATCCGTAGATCTTTCCGTTAATGTACAAAAGATCGGCAATTATGCTTTTTCAGATTGCAACTATCTGAAAAGCATCGATTTGCCGTACGCATTACGCACACTTGGCGATTATGCCTTTTCCAATACTGACTTGTCTAAGATCGTCATCAGACCGACGCTAACCAACTGGGGCACCACACCGTTTTTCTGCTCACGCCTGCAGAGCGTTGATATCTTGGACGGAGTAACCGCCATTCCTGCAGGAGCGTTTTGCAATACGTCAAACCTAAAAGAGGTCTTTATCCCCTCTTCTGTCACCGAAATCGGAGAACTTGCATTTGCCGAGTGCACAAGTCTTTCCAAGATCACGCTCAGCGAAGGGCTTCTGACAATCGGCAGCGCTGCGTTTGAGAACACATCGATCTCCTCGATCATATTCCCTGCTTCGCTCACCGACATCTACGACATCGATTTCAAGGAATGCATGAATTTGGAAATCGTCATATTCGAAGGCAACGCACCCTCTGTTCACCATGTACCAAGCAATGATAAGAGTGCGCCCGACAACAAAAACGCACCCGACTACACCGTATATTATTGGATTGGCGCGCAAGGATTCTCCGAGCCCGAATGGTACGGATATACGTGCCAGCCGATGACATACCCGACCGAGCAATTCGTTAAGAATCGCTTTAAAAGAGAACATTATACCGAGGTGCCCATGTACAACGTGGAGGTGCTGGGACGCTTGAGTCTGTCGGGACTTGACGAGGTGACGGTGCTGGATTCCTACAAGGAATACGAGGAATTCTCGCACGTGCTGACCTCGACGCGTTACGACCGCGAGTACTTCGATGAATTTGCCATTGTGCTGATTCACGTTCAGCAATGCTCCTCCGAGCAGGTATTGGGGCTTGCAGGCCTCGGTGCGCAGCTTTTCAACACCGGCGGCGTTTCTTATCTGGGCTTGTATCCCGTAGTCAAGTTTGACTGCGGACAAGGCGATATGACCACCGATATTTTCAGCACCTACGTGTTAGCCGAGGTCAAGCGTTCGGATATCCGCACCGACAACATCCGCCGCGTCGGCTCGGTTTACGCATATGATATCCACACGCAAAGCGCCAGCGCATACCATCCGGGGCTTGTTGATAAAGGAAAATAATTATGCATAAAGAATATCCCCCACCGCGGCGCGGTGGGGGATATTCTTTAGTTTTTTGTTTATTCAATCACTTCTTATGCAGCTTGCCGATGACTCTGCCGCAGCAACGGATATCGTTGAAATCGCGCAGCATGATGGGGGCGTAGAAGGGATTTAAGGAGATCAAGCAATCACCGCCGAACTTCTTGAAATAGCCCTCACCGTCCAGCACGAAAATGCCAAGCTCACCGGGCTCGATCTGATCGCATTCCTGGATCAAGAGCACGTCGCGGTCGTGGTATTTGGGCTCCATACTGTCACCCGAAATGCGCAGCGCGTAGTCCGCATCGGCAGTTTTTCCGTTGTCAGGGATAGCAATATCCGTCGCAACGCTGTCAAACAGATACACGCCCGTACCTGCAGAAACGGGCAGGTCGTACAGGCTGATGGTGCGCTTGCCAAGACCGCCCGACACGCGGGTAAAGCTCGATCTGGAGGGCTTGATTTCGGGGGCTTTGCGAGTCGCGGTCGATTCGTGAATCGCCCCTACAGACGTTGCAGGCGCGTAGGACTGCGCGGTCACGCGCTCGTATTCCTTATCCAGCACCAGCGCGACAAGCTCGCTGCCGTGGCTGTCAAGTCTGCGGTAGTGTTCGACCAAGGTCATCTCACCGTCCGTCAGAGTATAATTATGATGATTTTCGGGCGTGCCGCTGACGATGTAATCCAAGGAGCAATCCAGGGCGCGGCAGATCGCCAGCATATTGGAGAGCTTGGGAGAATCGCTGATGCCTGCCAAAATTTTAGAAAGCGTACCGAGCGGGATGCCTGTCATCTCGGACAGCTTGTCGTTGGTGATGCGACGCTCGCTCTTGATCTTTTTGATTCTGTCAATATAAGTAAGTTCGGACATGAAAACCTCCGTTTTCGGGATTTTTCCCGTGCTTTTTCTCTTACGGTCTTATTATAGCACGGTTTTTCCGTTTTGTAAAGAGGTTTTTGAAAAATTTTTCCGATTTTTGAAAAATAGGGGTTGACAAATCCGATTTTGGGTGTTATAATACAGCCATGATATTCCAATTTCGGAACTTTCCAAGCATTTTCCGACAGTTCCGTTCCACATTTCGCAGCCGTTTTTCCGAGCACGGAAAATTCGGCGCACAGAGAAAAGGAGAAACATCATGACTAACTATAACAGAATCGCTACTTCCAATACAAACGTAGGCTCTCGCACGCAGGAGAACGAATCCCTGCTTTCCGTTCTGCTTTCCATTCCCGCAGCACTCTGGCAGTTTATCTGCGCGCTGGGTCTTGGCAAGGTCGTCAAGGGCGTTTCCCTGACTGCGTGCATTTTCATCTTCTTTGGCATCGTCGGCGGCATCGAGGCAGGCGTGATCAGCTTCGGTCTTGGCATCGTGCTGGTGGCACTCATCGCCTGCATTGAGATCCTTTGTCTGAAGCAAAAGGCTTAATTGGTTTGGAAAAGTGTACATAGTGCGGCAGCCGTTACGTCGGCTGCCGCTTGTGCTTCTGCGGGCAGGTTGCCGCAGCTACCGATCTCCAGCGTCAGCGAGAAGGGTGCGAGATCTTGATTGAGCGTTTGCGATTTGCAGATCACGCCCGCGCAGCTGCCCGAAAAGGCTGCGTTCATGCGCTCGTGCAGCAGCATCGCAAGTGCAAGATTTGTCTTGCTCTGTTCGCCTGCATTCATGCCGCAGATCACCTGCGTTTGCGCAATGCCCTGCCCGTCCTTGACGGCAAGCGAGCGCACGTAGTGCCCCTGCTCGTTGACGGCTGCAGCGCGGTGTACGTCAATCACGCAGACCAAACCGGGGTACGCCAGACGAAAGGCCTCGATCGCTTCTGCCGCGCGTGCGTAGGACTCGCGGTTGGATTCTCCGTCAAACACGGTCTTGCAATGGATGGTGCCGATGCCCGCCTCGTTCAATTTTTGCGCAAGCCGTGCGCCTACCGCAACAACGCCGTCAAAGCCGTCCGCGCTGCGGGCAAACTCCTCGTCCTCAGCATCCAGCCACAACGACCCCTCGCGGTTGTATCCCTCCCCCGTATGCGTATGTATGATCAGCACGCTGATGCTGCCGCGCGGTGCGGGGATCAGGCAAGCCGACTCCATCACGCTCTCCATATCGATCCCCCCGTCGGTCTGATCGACGGGATTTTTTGTTGCGCTGAGATCCATGGGCACAATGGGGATCGCTCCCGCAGGCACGACCGAATAATCATAAGCGTACGGATCACGCGGGGCAGGATCTTGCTCGCTGCCCTGCTCCGTGCTTTGCTCGGGCTGTTGCGCCTCACTTTCCTGCGTCAAGGGCGGCACGGCACCGTCAAGCCCCCCGCCCTGCTGTCCGCCGTCAGGCGCAGGCGGCTTAATGCTGCTCCACGGCACCAAAAGCACGGCAAGCGTGATCAGCAAAGCCGCGCCCGCAACTGCCGCAGCCACGGGCAGCCACTTGGGCACTCGGTGTGCGCGCGTGCCCAAGCGTCCGATCGCTCCCGCATCCTCCCACGCGCGGATCTCGCGCCTTAAAAATTCCGTCATACCGTTTGTTTTATGCTCGTCCATTTTCCATGCTCCTTTTCGTATGTGATACTACACCGTATGCGAGCATAAGCAAAAATATGCTTCACGCATCCCCAAGCCCGAAGCACGCCCCGATGGCGCGCGCCAGCAACGCCCCGCCGCGAGAAACCGTTACGTCGATATCCGCAGGCGCGACCAGATAACGCCCCACCCCCGCAAGATGCTTTTCAAGATCCTCTCCCACACCGCAAATGCCGGCACGCAAAAGCGCGTCGCATATCAAGGTGCCGCTGTCGATTACGGTGGGAATGCCGAGCGAGATCACGGGGCAGCCCACGCTCCCCGCATCAACGGGCACGCGTCGGTTGCCCACGCCCGCCCCGGGACGCAGTCCGCGGTCACAGATCTGCACCGTCGTGCCGAGATGCTCGGGATTGCACGCCGCCAAGGCATCCACCGCTACGACCAGCTCCGCCCCCACCTCGCGCGCTGCGCCGCGCACAAGCTCAGCAGCCTCCATTCCCGTGTCGCCAAGCACCCCCGGCACAACCGCACAAAGCGCACCCTTGCCAAAGCGCGAGAACGCGGCGGGATCCAACAGCTGCACGTGGCGGGTAACCTCCAGAGCGCGCGCCGTGCACGGTCCGAGGCTGTCGGGCGTAATACGGGGATTGCCAAGGCAGGCAACCAGCACGCAACGCGCGCCCGGAGCAAGGCGCGCAGCGCTTTGTGCCAGCAGCTCGGCTACCGCACGCACGCAGTTTTGCTGCGCATTGCCCGCGTCTGCCAAAAGCTTGCCGAGTCTCACGGTTGCATATGCCGCCTGCTCCCCCTTGTGCCGCTCCACCGTACGGCTGATGCGACAACCGTACTGCAGGTACTCCTCGGTGCGTGCGCCGCTCCTTCGCTCGCAGGCAAGATCGGTTCGAAATCGGCTCTTCATGACCCCTCCAAAAAATAAATTATAAATTATATATTAAATTTTGATTTTTCTCTTGCAATTTTTAGAAAAATCGTTTATACTATATGTAAATATGCGAGTACAGGAGCTTGCTTTTCGGTAGGCGCGGAAGATCCATGTGCAACCTGCACAGGATTGTCCGCTTGGTTTTGTGCATGTACACAAAATCGGTCAGCATACCGTATTTCAGGCTCTCAATTTGCACCGACGGCTACCCTACGGTTGCCGTGATCTACAAATGCACGAGGAGGAAAACTCAACCATGACAAAGCGCATCCTTGCATCCGTTCTCTGCCTTTGCCTGCTGGCAGGCTCTCTTGTTTGCCTGAGCGCATGTGGCGACAAGAACCAGAAAAAGACAGAAGATAAGGGTCAATACCTGACTATGTATCTCTCCGACCAGGTATACGATCTTGATCCCGCTACCGCGTTCTATAACGACGGTACCACCACTATCGTTAACCTGCTGTTCGAAACCCTGTTCAAGGTTAACGAAAACGGAAAGGTCAAGAAGTCTCTGGTAGAAAAGTACGTCATCAAAGAAGACGCTGCTGCCAACGAGTACAAAATGAACATCTACCTGAACAACACCTGCTGGTCCGACGGTACTTATGTTTCCGCAAACGACGTCGTTTATGCGTGGAAGCGCATTTTGGACGTAGAGAGCTCTTACGATGCAGCAGCTCTGCTGTACGACATCAAGAACGCTCGTTCCGTTAAGGAAGGCGATATGTCCATCGACGACCTTTGCATCTATGCAGAGGGTGAACGCATGATCTCCGTTGAGTTTGAGGGTCCCATCAATTACGACCAGTTCATTCTCAATCTGTCCAGCGTTGCACTTGCTCCCCTGCGTGAGGACATCACCGCAAAGCCCGACTGGGCAAAGAAGCCTGCTACCATCGTGTGCAGCGGTCCCTTCAAGCTTGGCAGAGTTGAATTCGTTGAAAACAGCGCCAAGCACCACGACGCAAACTATGAATACGAGGATGTCAGCGGAAACCTGATCGTTGGCAAGGACTTCAAGGAAGCTCTGGTCAAGTTCATGGTTCTTGAGCGTAACTCCTACTATTACCGTGACGCCGAGAAGGAAGAAAAGCTCGACAAGTACGTTACCCCTTATAAGATTGTTGTAGATTTCTCCATGACCGATGAGCAGGTTGCAGCCGCTTACGAGTCCGGCGCGATCCTGTACATTGATAATATCCCCTTCTCCTGGATTGGTGACGAAGCATACACCGATCTGCTCAAGGATGTCAAGACCACTGACGCAATGTCCAACCACACTTACCTCTTCAATCAAAACGCTTTGATTGACAACGGTGGTGAGGGCGAATACCTCTTCGCTAACAAGACCGTCCGTCAGGTACTGTCCAAGGCAATCGACCGCCAGGCTATCGTAGATGCGATCTGGTATGCAGACGTTGCTACCGGCATCGTTCCCAACGGTATCTTCAATACCAACTCTCACAAGGACACCTTCCGTGAGGCTGCAACCTCCGCTTACGAGAATCTGAGCACCGTTGACGTTGACACTCTCAAGGCTGAGCTCAAGAGTGCAGGCATCAACGCAAAGGATTACTCCTTCTCTATCACGGTTGCTGCATACGACGAGATGCACGTTGCAATCGCAGAGATGGTCGCAGACCAGTGGGAAGCTCTCGGCTTTGACGTAAAGGTCAACAAGAGAGGCACCATTCTCAATAACGACTACTACAAGTGGACCGACTCCGTTCCCGAAGATATTTGCGACGACCTGTACATGGAAGACGTTGTGGCAGGCAAATATGAGGTTCTGGCAATGGATATGGGCGCTGCAACCATGGACGCTTACGCTATCCTTGCTCCCTTCGCAAAGGCATTTTCCGGTCAGGCAATGGATATGTCCGACACCGAGAACTACCTGCTCACCCCCCACGTTACCGGCTTTGACAACGAGGAATACAACACTCTGATGGAAGCAGTTTACTTCCTGCAGTACTACAACGACTTCTACAAATACTTCCTGAACACCGCGTACGGTAACGACTACTTTATTGCAAGACACGATGGTGACGCTACGGCAGCAAAGGCTGATGCGGAAGCTACCTACGCGGCAATCACGGCAGTATACGAAAAGTACGGTATCACCCCCAACGCAAAGACCTACCTTGCTGACCGTGCAACCCTTCTGCACGCTGCTGAGGACCTTCTGATGGACGAAGTTCCCGTAACCCCCATCGTTGCAAATCAGTACGTTTCCCTGACCTCCGGCAACATCAACAAGGTTAAGGATACCTACACCAACACTCTGGTGCTGACCAAGACGACCGCTTCCGGTTACAAGTCTTACCTTGACAAGGTTGAGGCGTTCCTTGAGGCAAACTTCCAGGCTTACTGCGAAGACAGAGAGTCCTACATTTACAACAAGTTCAAGTCCAACGACAAGGTTTGGATTGACGGTGAGTTCTCTTACGAAGGCTTCAAGGGTGAGTCCTCTCACTACAGCTTCCTGTTCGAGGATGAAAACAAGTAATCATTAAAAAATATCGTGCCGCGATGCAAATCGCGGCACTTTTTTTGCGCAGAAAGTATAGACAAAGCCAAACGAATGTGATATAATAATATGAATATTTATGTAAAGCGGAGAAATTATGAAAATCATCAATCTCTTCCCCGGCTCATATAACTCCAATTGCTATATTTTGGTGCACGGTGGCGAAGCCTTGGTCATTGACCCCAGCGCCTCCGCCAAGAGCATTCTGGCACGCGTGGAGCAAGAGGGCGCAACCTTAAAGGGCATCTTACTGACGCACGGACACTTTGATCACATTGTTTCAATAGACACCCTGCGCCGCGCCTGCCCTGTTCCGCTCATGATCCACAAGGAGGATGCGGAGATGCTGGAGGACGGCGTCAAAAACGCCTTTTCCCTGTTCTTCGGGCAGGATATTTCCTACAAGCCCGCGGAGCGTCTTTTAGAGAACGGCGACAAGATCGCCTTAGGCGGCATGAATATTGAGGTGGTGCACCTGCCCGGTCACTCCAAGGGCTCGGTTTGCTACTACATCCCCGGTGAGCGCACCATGTTCACGGGCGACCTGCTCTTTGCCCAAGGCTACGGCAGAGCCGATCTGCACGGTGGTAATGCCTTTACGCTGCGCACCTCGCTGTGTGCTTTGCGGCAATATCCCGGTAATATCACCATTTATCCCGGTCACGGCGAAGCAAGCCTGCTGCGTAACGCGCTGGACGTTGCATTTTATTTGTAAAATCTATTTATAATATATTGAGGAAACTAACATGGATTATCAGCTGTTATCCGATCTGCTCTTCCCGCAGATCACCAAAACGCCCGCCGATATCGAGGCGGCATACCCTTCAAGACAACTGCCCGAGGGTGCAAAGGTCACCCGTTTTGCGCCCAGCCCCACAGGCTTTGTGCATTTCGGCGGTTTGTTCCCCACCACCGTCGGTGAGCGTCTGGCACACCAGAGCGGCGGCGTATTTTTCCTGCGTATTGAGGATACCGACGCAAAGCGCGAGGTGCCCGGTGCTGCGGAGGGTCTGATCAAGACCTTGGCACACTACGGCATTCACTTTGACGAGGGCGCGATCCTTGACGAGACCGGCAAGGTCAGCGACCAGGGCGCATACGGTCCTTACAAGCAGAGCGCACGCGCAGAGATCTACCAGACCTATGCCAAGGATCTGGTAAGCAAGGGCCTTGCATACCCCTGCTTTACCACCGAGGAGGAGCTGGAAGCCCTGCAGGCTGTTAATAAGAAGGAAGAGATCAAGAACACCGACTGGCAGGCACAGGCGGAGGAAAGACGCGCAGAAATGCTCAAGGCGCGCGCCATCACCATGGACGAGGTCAAGGCAAATCTTGACGCGGGCAACCCCTTCGTGCTGCGTATTCTTGCAGACGGTGATCCCACCAAGAAGACACCCTTCACCGACCTTGTCAGAGGCAAGCTGGACATCCCCGAAAACGACGAGGATTTCGTGCTGCTCAAGTCCGACGGTATTCCCACCTACCACTTTGCACACGCTGTGGACGATCACCTGATGGGCACCACGCACGTCATTCGCGGCGAGGAATGGCTGCCCAGCCTTGCAAAGCACATTCAGCTGTTCCGTTACCTGGGCTTCAAGCTTCCCAAGTATATGCACATTTCGCAGATCATGCGTCTGGACGAAAACGGCAACAAGAAGAAGCTTTCCAAGCGTGACATGGGCGCAAACATGGACGACTACGCTGCAATGGGTTACGCGCCCGAGTGCGTTTGCGAGTACGTTATGACGCTGCTCAACTCCAACTACGAGGAGTGGCACGCGCAGAATCCCGAAAAGCCCTACACCGAGTTCCCCTTCAACATCAAGAAGATGAGTGCTTCGGGCTGCTTGTTTGACTTCAACAAGCTTAACGACGTTTCCAAGAACGTGATCTCGCGCATGAGCGCACAGAAGGTCACTGTTTCTGTGACCGAGTGGGCAAAGACCTACGATCCCGAGTTTGGCGCGTTGCTTGCCCGTGATCCCGTATATGCCATCAACATTTTCGCAATCGGCCGCGGCGGCAAGAAGCCCCGTAAGGACCTCGCTGTCTGGAAGGATGCACGCCCCTATATGGGCTTCTTCTATGACGAGCTGTTTGAGCTGACCGAGCAGTACCCCGAGCAGTTTGACAGAGCCGATATCAAGGCTGTGCTTGAAGGCTTTATCAAGACCTTTGACATTTCCGACGATATGAATACTTGGTTTGAAAAGATCAAGGAGATCGGTGCTACTCTGGGATATACCGCCGACATGAAGGCATACAAGGCTGATCCCACCGCATTCAAGGGCAGCATTGCCGACGTTTCCATGTTCCTGCGCCTTGCTGTCACCGGCAAGACCAACGCGCCCGATCTGTGGACAGTCATGCAGATCCTTGGCTATGACCGCACGGTCGCACGCCTGAACGCAATGCTCGAAACCCTGTAATCTTTATATTAAAAAGGATAAATACCATGGCAGAAATCAACAACAATTTTATTTTTGATATCGTAGACGGTGACTTGGGCGTCACCCCCGAGCTCAAGATCCACACCCGCTTCCCGCCCGAGCCCAACGGTTATTTGCATATCGGCTCGGTAAAGGCGATCTGCATCAACACCGACGTTGCCAATAAGTACAACGGTCTTTTTAACCTGCGCTATGACGACACCAACCCCGCAAAGGAGTCCGACGAGTTCGTGCGCTCCATTCGTGAGGACCTGGAGTGGCTGGGTGCTACCCCCACGGGCGGCGTTTTCTACGGCTCGGACTACTTTGGCAAGTGCTACGAGTTTGCCGTTCAGCTGATCAAGCAGGGCGACGCTTACGTCTGCGCCCTCTCCAAGGACGATCTTGCCGATTACAAGGGCACTGACCGCTCGGTTGCATCCAAGGAATCCCCCTACCGTAACCGCTCCGTGGAGGAAAACCTGGACCTGTTTGAGCGCATGAAGAACGGTGAGTCCCCCGACGGTGCACGCACGCTGCGCGCAAAGATCGACCCCTCCAGCGACAACCCCTACCTGCGTGACCCCGTTATTTACAGAATCAAGCACATCCACCATCACCGCCAGGGGGATGAGTGGTGCGTATATCCCATGTACGACTTTGCGCATCCCATTCAGGACGCGCTGGAAGGCATTACCCACTCGCTTTGCTCCAGCGAATTCAGAAACCACCGTCCGCTTTACGACTGGGTGGTTGACAAGATCGGCTTTGCGCAGAAGCCCCACCAGTGGGAATTCGGTCGCATGAACATCACCTACACGGTTATGTCCAAGCGTTATTTGCGTCAGCTGGTTGAGGAAAGCCACGTGGACGGCTGGGATGACCCCCGTCTGCCCACCCTTTGCGGTCTGCGCCGCCGCGGCTATACCCCCAGCGCACTCTTTACCTTTGTAAGAGAAGCGGGCGTGACCAACACCGACCACACCGTTGACGTTCGTCAGCTTGAAGCTTGCGTGCGCGATGATCTGAACGAAAACGCGCTGCGCCGCGTTGCCATCGTCAACCCCATCAAGGTTATCATCGACAACTATCCCGAGGACAAGGTTGAGATGATCAGCCTGCCCAACCATCCCCAGAAGGAGGAGCTGGGCAAGCGCGAGGTTCCCATGACCCGCGAGATCTATATCGATGCCGACGACTTTGCAGAGGTTCCGCCTCCCAAGTTCTTCCGTCTCAAGCCCGACAGCGAGGTGCGCCTGATGGGCGGTTATATCATCCGCTGCGGTGAGATCATTAAGAACGAGGACGGCAGCAACAAGGAGATCCACGCAACCGCAGATCTGGAGACCGGCAACGGCATGCCCGCTGACGGCAGAAAGATCAAGGGCACGATCCACTGGCTGTCCGCAAAGTATGCTCGTCCCGTTACCGTCATGCTCTACGACCGTCTGTTCAACATTGAAAACACCGCAGACGTGCCCGAGGGCAAGACCTATCTGGACTTCCTCAATCCCGAGTCTCTTACCAAGATCGAGGGTGCGATGGTTGAGCCTTGCCTTGCCGATGCCGCTCCCGGTGAAAAATTCCAGTTTGTCCGCGTAGGCTACTTCTGCAAGGACTCCAAGAACGCGGACACCTTCAACCGCGTTGTGGGCTTGCGCGACAGCTTCAAGGCATAAGAGGCAGCTATGGATTTTGCGCAAATGCTTGCAAATCTGACGCCTTGGGCAATTCCCTATGCGGTATTGGCTGCTTGGGTAATCGTGATCTCGCTGATCTCCATGATCGTTTGCATATACGACAAGGGCATTTCCAAGAAAGGTAAGGTGCAGCTGCGCGTTCCCGAAAAGACGCTGTTTTATATCCTGCCCCTGCTTGGCGGCTCGGTTGCTATGTTTGCGACCATGACACTCATCCGTCACAAGACCCAGCACGCGCAGAGATGGCTGACTCTCGGCATCGCATTTTTGCAGATCGCCGCGCTGATCGGCATTACCGCCGTGATCGCATTGGGCGTCATATAATACCGTAGGGGCGATTCACGAATCGCCCGCAAACGACAAAGGCAGAGCCGAACTCGGCTCTGCCTTTGCTTTATTTTCCGGAGCTTGAGACGTAACAATCGGAGCAAATCGCGCCCCCGTAATTTTCCGTCATTATTTCATCCCAATCGGTATAGGTTTCTTCCCCTTTTACCACAACCACATGTACAATCAAGTAATAGCCATTCGAAAGGCACCAGTATATATACTTACTACCTGTAGCGGCTTCAGCTCCATGCGGTTTTCCAAGGATCTCTACAATTTCCGTAACGGTCATTCCCTCTTCCACCTGCAAACAATCCTCATACGATGGCTTGTGATGTATGTCAACGTCAAAAAGCGTGTCGTCCCAAATCTCCGTGCTACCCGAATAGGAAATCCATCCTACGTATGCACCGCCATACCCCTCTTTCAGCATGGCATCCCAAGGCGTCGGCTGATCTTTATATTCCTCATCGGCAATACCTGTATATATCGTGCAAGTTTGTCCGTTATCAAGCTCCCATACAAAAAACCTTCTCCCTCCGGCAGACCCATAATCATGCGGCTTGCCCATCATTTCCACCGCGTCCGAAATCAGCAAGTCTGCACCACCCTCTTGGAGCTTATAAAGCTCAAACATATCCCTATACGACGGGCGATGGGCTTTAGCAAGATCAAACAGCATATCCATGATGTCTGCTTCGCTTTGCGTCGTCTGCTCTTCGGGCATCGTTTCGGGCGCTTGTGTCATAGTGTCCCCAAACAGCTCTCCGACCAAGCCCTGCATGCCGTTTTTTGCAACCGACACACCGGCTGCAACAAACAGTGTGACAAGCAAAAGCGCAAGCAAAGTGCAGAATATGATCAACAGTATTTTTTGCGTTTTGCTCATACGCGCCTCCTTTGTTGATTTCATTTTATATAACAATTCAAATCCATTTTCATTCGCACCATTATAACATTTTTTCGAGATTTTTTCAATAGAAGATTACAAAAATGCGCCCGCGAATAATAAAGGCAGAGCTCGGCTCTGCCTTTGTTCTATCGGGTCACATCCGTCACGATTGCGTGGTTCCATCGATCCTCTTCGTTTTCATATTCCCCCGGTTGAAAGCTTACGTTGACCGTAATACTCTCTTCGGTATCGGTCTTCCATAACAGCGTCACACTCTCGTCTGTCAAATGAATATAACGGTGCGGCTTGCCCATGATATTGATTACAAGCGCCAAGCGCATTCCCTTATGCACTCTGGAAAAGTAAGAATTTGCAGGAATCTGCTCCATATCAAAATCAAAATATGCCAGCATTTCCTCGGGAAGCGTAATGAATTCCTCAAGATCGGGTTCAACAGTCACAACAGGAGCGGTTTCCAGCGGCAAGGGGTACACTTCGATCACGTCGCCCTCTGTTTCAGCCTCTTGCGTTTCGGCTTCAATAGACGTTTCCTCCTCGGGTGGCAGCTTTTCAAACAGCGGCGGGATCTCCACATCGGCAAGCAGCTCGCCGATCAGCCCTTGCGTATTGCCAAGCAAGAACAGTGCTGCCGTACCCGCAAGTGCGCCTATGAACAAGCACGCTAACAATACACAGAAGGAGATCAGAATGATAATTTGCTTTTTGCTCATAGGCTATCCCCTTTCCCGTATCGTTATTATTATTGTATCATGGCATATAGGGAAAGTCAAGATAAGAAAGTAGGACTAAATACAGTTTTCTGTGCATTTTCCCCTGTGTGTCATCCTGAGCGGAGAAAACATCCCGGGTGGATGTTTTCGAAGTCGAACTTTCAAAAATCTGCAATAAATTGCTGATTTTTGAAAGTCAAACCGCAGGCGCGGTTTGAGGATCTCCGAACGGTTTGCGCAACCTCTTTACTTTTGTTTTAAGTTGAGTAAACCCGTAACAGATCCCGCATCGCAGCGACACAGGGGACAGACCCGCAGTATCATGTCCTGCGGACACGACACAGAGGTCAGTCCCGAGTATCGCTGCTCGCGCCCTTCGGGTTCGACTTCGCTCGCTGCTCCGCAGCATCGCTCCGCTCAGGATGACACAAGACGTGTCGCTCCTCTCAGGATGGCACATAGAGCGGAAATACGCACAAAATTAGGCTTTTCTCGCAAAAAATTCGCAAAACCTCTTGCATTTGCGCACTGATTGTGATATAATGTATCGGTAAATGCGATGATGAAGTCAGCGCACACGAAAAAGCGTACACAGAGATGACCGACGCGGCTGAAAGCGGTCTTACGTGGCGTGTGTTGCATTTCCCTTCGGAGCAGGTCCTGTGAAAGGTATTGATAGCGGGACACGGCAGACACCGTTATTCGTCGGCAGAGTGTTGGCTTTGTGCGCTTACGTAGCGTCACGCCTGAAATTGGGTGGTACCGCGGTTTTTATGCCGTCCCATGTTTGTATGGGACGGCTTTTTATATTAAAAAAACAATATGTAAATAAAAGGAAGGAATCAACCATGAAAGAAATGCTGAATCAAATTCGCACCTCGGCGCTTGAAAAGATTGCTGCGGGCGAAGATCTTGAGCAGATCAGAATTCAATACCTTGGCAAAAAGGGTGAGCTGACCGCCGTATTGCGCGGTATGGGCAAGCTGAGTGCCGAGGAAAGACCCGTGATCGGTCAGCTGGCAAACCAGGTGCGCGAGGAGATCGAGGCAGCTGTTGCCGAAAAGGCTGAAGCACAGAAGGCAGCTGCACTCCAAGAGCAGCTCAAAGCCGAAAAGCTGGACGTTACCATGCCCGGCAAGACCACGCGCGTCGGCCACGTACACCCCTTGACCCGCGTACAGAGAGATATGGAAGAGATCTTTATCGGTATGGGCTTCTCTATTGCGGAAGGCCCCGAGGTAGAGTATGACCTTTACAACTTCCAGAAGCTCAACATTCCGGAAAATCACCCTGCAAGAGACACGCAGGATACCTTCTACATCACCGAGAACATCCTGCTGCGCTCGCAGACCTCTCCCGTGCAGGCGAGAACAATGGAGGTACAGAAGCCTCCGATCCGCATCATCTCCCCCGGCCGCGTTTACCGCTCCGACGCAATGGACGCAACCCACTCTCCCCTGTTCCACCAGATGGAAGGTCTTGTTGTTGACAAGGGCATTACCATGGGCGACCTCAAGGGTATGCTGGAGACCTTTGCAAAGGCACAGTTTGGCGAGGAGACCCGCTGCCGTTTCCGTCCCCACCACTTCCCCTTCACCGAGCCCAGCGCAGAGGTTGACGTTTCCTGCTTTGCGTGCGGCGGTAAGGGCTGCAGACTTTGCAAGGGCGAGGGCTGGATCGAAATTCTGGGCGCAGGCATGGTACACCCCAACGTGCTGACCATGTGCGGCATTGACCCCGAGGAATACAGCGGCTTTGCGTTCGGTATGGGTATCGAGCGTATTGCCATGCTCAAGTATCACGTAGACGACATTCGTCTGTTCTATGAGAACGACGTGCGTTTCCTTGAGCAGTTCTGAGAAAGGAGATAGCGAAATATGAATCTTTCATTCAATTGGCTTCACGATTATATTGATACGGATAAAATTACGGACGTCAAGAAGTACTGCGACCGCATGACCGACACCGGCTCCAAGGTTGAGGGCTTTGAGGTACTGGCAGGCGACGTCACCAACGTCAAGATCGGTAAGGTTGTCGCCATGGAGCGTCACCCCGACTCCGACCATTTGTGGATCTGTCAGATCGACGTGGGTGCAGACGCGCCCATTCAGATCGTCACCGGTGCGCAGAACGTGTTTGTTGGCGCGATCGTTCCCGCGGCTGTTGCGCCCGCAAATCTGCCCGAGGGCAAGCAGATCAAGGCAGGAAAATTGCGCGGTGTGGACTCCAACGGCATGCTTTGCTCGTTCGGCGAGCTGGGTCTTACCTCTCACGACTGCCCCGGCAAGGAAGAAAACGGCATCTGGATTCTGGACGAGTGCTACGGCAAGTACCTTGGTCAGGACGTTTGCGACTGCCTTCTGATCCGTGACACCGTGGTCGAGTTTGAGATCACCTCCACCCGCCCCGACTGTCTGTCCGTCATCGGTCTTGCACGCGAGACCGCCGCTTCTATGGATCTGGAATGGCACGTTCCTCCCGTATCCGTCAAGGGTGCAGGCGACGGTGACTCGATTGATAACTACATTTCCGTTGGCATCAGCGCACCCGATCTTTGCTACCGCTATGCTGCAAAGGTAGTCAAGAACGTCAAGATCGCTCCCTCCCCCGACTGGATGCGTATGCGTCTGCGCGCTGCAGGCGTTCGCCCCATCAACAACATCGTTGACATTACCAACTACGTCATGCTGGAGTACGGTCAGCCCATGCACGCATTTGATTACAAGCAGATCGAGGGCAAGGCAATCAACGTACGCCGCGCAAACGATGGCGAGGTATTCGTATCCCTTGATAACGTCAGCCACACGCTGGATTCCTCCATGCTGGTTATCGCAGACCAGAACAAGGCTTGCGCGCTGGCAGGCGTTATGGGTGGCCTGAACAGTGAAATTGAGAACGACACCGTGACCGTTGTATTCGAGTCCGCTTGCTTCTCGGGTCCCGACACCCGCGTGACCGCAAAGAAGAACGGCATGAGAACCGAGTCCTCCGCACGCTTTGAAAAGGGTCTTGACGCAGAAAACTGCCTGCCCGGCTTGATGCGCGCTTGCCAGCTGGTTGAGATGCTGGGCGCAGGTGACGTGGTGGATGGCTTGATCGACGTTTACCCCACCAAGAAGGAGCAGGTCATCCTCCCCTTCACCCCCGAAAAGTATAACAAGTTCCTTGGCACCGAGATCGACGAGCAGACCATGATCGACATTCTCACAACGCTGGAGTGCCGCGTGGAGAACGGCAACATTTACGTGCCCAGCTTCAGAAGTGACCTGGGCTGCATGCAGGATATCGCAGAAGAGATCGTCCGTATCTGGGGCTACGATAAGATTCCCTCCTCCTGCATCAAGGCAGAAACCACGCAGGGCATGCGTACCCCCAAGCAGAAGCTGTTCGTTGCTACCGAGCAGCTGATGTACGGCATGGGCATCTCGCAGATCCAGACCTTCTCGTTCATCAGCCCCAAGTACTATGACGCGATCGCGCTGCCCGCTGACAGCAAGCTGCGCACCTCGGTCGTCATCTCCAACCCGCTTGGCGAGGACACCAGCGTCATGCGTACCACCGCGCTGCCCTCTTTGATGGAGGTTCTGCAGAGAAACAACAACTTCTCCAACCAGAACGTGCGTCTGTTTGAAATGGCTACCATTTATCTGCCCGACGAAAATCCCGCGCTGCTGCCCGAGGAAAAGACTGTCGTGACCGTAGGTATGTACGGTGACGCTGATTTCTACGACATGAAGGGTGCTGTGGAAAATCTGCTCAAGATGGCAGGCGTAAAGGGTGCACAGTATACCGCTTGCACCGAAAATCCCTCTTACCATCCCGGTAGATGCGCTACCGTGACCACCGCTGACGGCAAGTATCTCGGCGTATTCGGTCAGATCCACCCCGTTGTGGCTGACAACTACGGCATGAGCATTCCCGTGCTTTGCGCAGAGATCGACTTTGACGCGCTGTTTGCCGTTTCCAATACCGAACCCGACTACAAGCCCCTGCCCAAGTTCCCCGCTGCAACCCGTGACTACGCGTTTGTTTGCGCTGAGGAGCTGGAGGTTGGCAAGATCATGAGCGTGATCGCCAAGGCTGGCGGTGCTCTGGTTGAAAACGTAGAGCTGTTTGATATTTTCCGTGGCGAAAAGCTGGGTGCGGGCAACAAGAGCGTTGCATTCCGCGTCACGCTTCGTGCTGCTGACCGTACCTTGACCGTTGAGGAAGCTGACAAGATCTCCAAGAAGATCATCAATGACCTCAAATTCAAGCTGGGTATTACGCTCAGAGCGTAAAGTAATATCCGAGGGGCTGTTGCCATGCAACAGCCCCCAAGAACATGAAATATTTCGCCCCGGGCGAAATGTGAAATTTTTGCTGCGCAATTTTTTGCTTCGCAAAAGTGAAATTCGCGCTTTGCGCGAGTGAAATATTCCGCCTTTGGCGGAACATGAAGGTGGAAATTTGCTACAAAGCAAATTTCAATTTTCATTGTATTTTCATGAAAGGAGCTTGTGTCATGGCAAAAAACAAGACCAAAAAGACACATCCGATCAAGCGGTTTCTTCCCTACTATAAGCCTTACACCAAGGACATCATCTTTGATCTTTGCTGTGCAGCTCTGACCACCATGTGCGAGCTTGCGCTGCCGCTGATCGTAAGAAAAATCACGGGCGCAGCCCAGGAAACACCCATTTCGTTAACGGTCACCATGATCCTGACCTTTGGCGGTGTATATCTTGCCATGCGTCTGATCGACACCATTGCCTATTACTACATGGCAAATCGCGGACACATTATCGGTGCGAAAATGGAGACCGACATGCGCCGCGATCTGTTCGGACATTTGCAAAAGCTCAGCTTTTCCTACTTTGATAACACCAAGGTAGGTACGCTGATGTCGCGCATTACCAGCGACTTGTTCGACATTACCGAGTTTGCGCACCACTGCCCCGAGGAATTCTTCATTGCGGGCGTTAAGATCCTTGGCTCTTTCGTCATTCTCATGATCATCAACCCCGTGCTTGCGCTGATCACCTTTGCCATGATTCCCGTCATGGTCTTGGTGTTGATTTCGTTCAACGGTAAGATGAAGGAAGCCTTCCGCCAGTCGCGCGTGCAGGTGGGTGAGCTCAACTCGCAGGTTGAGGACAGCCTGCTTGGTATTCACGAGGTCAAGGCGTTTGCAAACGAGGGCACGGAAATCAAAAAATTCCACGAGGGTAACTACAAGTTCCTCGGCATTAAGGGCACCATGTACAAGTACATGGGTATGTTCCAGGCGTCCACGCGCTTTTTCGAGGGTCTGCTGTATATCGTCGTCGTGGTCGTAGGCGCGCTTTTGCTGATTGCCAAAAATCCCGTGATCCAGCTGGATGCCGCCGACTATATCGCATTTTTGATGTACGTCTCTACCCTGTTTACCTCGGTGCGCCGCATCGTGGAGTTTACCGAGCAGTTCCAGCGCGGTATGACGGGTATCGAGCGTTTCTCCGAGATCCTGGACGTCGTCCCCGACATTCAGGACAAGCCCGGTGCTAAGGTGCTCTGCAACGTCAAGGGCGACATTGTGCTGGACAAGGTCACCTTCCGCTACGAGGAAGACAAAAAGCAAAACGTGTTGACCGATCTGTCTTTGCACGTGCGTGCAGGCGAAAACGTAGCGCTGGTTGGCCCTTCGGGCTGCGGCAAGACCACGCTTTGCTCACTCATTCCCCGCTTTTACGAGCTGCAGGGCGGAAAGATCCTCTTGGATGGGCAGAATATTCAGGACGTGACCATGCGTTCGCTGCGCCAGAATATCGGTATCGTACAGCAAAACGTATACCTGTTCTCGGGTACCATTCGCGACAACATCGCCTACGGCAAGCCCGACGCCACCGACGAGGAGATCGAGGCGGCAGCAAAGCTGGCAGGGGCTGACGAGTTTATCGATCAGCTGCCCGACCGCTACAACACCTACGTAGGTGAACGCGGACTCAAGCTCTCGGGCGGTCAGCGTCAGCGCGTATCCATTGCGCGTGTGTTCCTCAAGAACCCGCCTATCCTGATTTTGGACGAAGCAACCAGCGCGCTTGACAACGAAAGCGAGCGACTGGTGCAGAAATCCATTGAAAAGCTGACCGTGGGCAGAACCACCATTACCATTGCCCACCGTCTGACCACCATCAAGAACGCAGACCGCATCGTGGTGCTGACGTCCGACGGTATCGTGGAAGAGGGTACGCATAAGGAACTGACCGAAAAGGGCGGCATGTACGCTGATCTGTACAAGCTTTATACCGCTGACTGAGAAAGGAATTCACTATGGAAAAAGAAAAACTCAACCGCATCAACGAGCTTGCGGCAAAGGTCAAGAGAGGCGAGCAGCTGACCCCCGAGGAGCTTGAGGAAAGAGCGGCTCTTCGCACCGAGTATATCCGCGAGTTCCGCGCATCCATGACCGGTATTTTGGATAACACGGTCATCGTGCGCCCCGACGGCACGCGCGAGCAGGTTTCGGATCGCGGACAAAAAGACGCTGATAAGCAGTAAAATTCAAAATATCTTATTACAAAAAGCCCTTTACAATAAGGGCTTTTTGTGTTATAATTAGTTTGAATAAGTGTTTTGACAGGATGAATACAATGAATTTGATTAACACCTTCCCGCTTTGCACGCAAACGCTCTCGCCTACCGAGACCGAAGGCTTGGGCGCTGCTCTTGCGAACGCGCTGCTGCAAGATAAAACCCTGCCCCGCTTTGTGGCACTTTACGGCGACCTTGGCGTGGGTAAGACCGCCTTTACGCGCGGCTTTGCGTCGGTGCTCTCGCCCGAGAGCCTGGTGCGCTCCCCTACCTTTACCTTGGTCAACGAATACCGCAACAAGGCGACCAAGACCTCGCTGTTCCACTTTGACATGTACCGCATTGACTCGGAGGACGACCTGTACTCCATGGGCTTTGACGATTACCCCGACCGCGGCATTTGCATTGCGGAGTGGTGCGAGAAGATCCCCTACGCGCTGCCAATTCACTATCTGCGCGTAACCATTACCAAAAATGATGCGGCTTGTCCCGACAGCCGCGAGATACGCATAGAAAGGATCTGACAGATGAAAATTTTGGCACTTGATTCCACCGCCGTGGTGGGCTCGGTGGCATTGTGCGAGGACACTCGCATGGTTGCACACTACACGCTCAACACGGGAAATACGCACAGTCAGACCCTGCTGCCTATGATCGAATCCGCGCTGGGGTGCGCCGAATGGGAGATCGACGATCTTGACCTGATCGCGGTCAGCAACGGCCCCGGCTCGTTTACGGGCGTGCGCATCGGCGTTGCAACCGTCAAGGGACTTGCGTTTGGCAAGAACATTCCTTGCGCGGGCGTTTCCACCTTGGAGGCTCTTGCGTACAATCTCCGATATTATAACGGCATTATCTGCCCCGTCATGAACGCGCGTCGCGCACAGGTATATAACGCGCTGTTCTCTTGCGAGAACGGTGTGCTGACCCGTCTTTGCCCCGACCGCGCCATCTCGATTGCCGAGCTGGACGAGGAGCTTGCCGCTATGGGGCAGCCCGTCCACCTTGTGGGCGACGGCTACGACATCACGATCGAGGGCTTTGAAAAGACGACCGTCCTGCCCGTTCCCGAGGAGCTGCGCGTGCAGAGCGGCTACAGCGTTGCCATGTGCGGTCTTGCCGCATACGAGCGCGGCGAGGCGACAGACGATACCGCACTTGCGGTGGTCTATCTGCGCCCCTCGCAGGCAGAACGCGAACGAAACGAAAGACTTTCCAAAGAGAACGTATAAAGGAGAAACACTATGCTGTACAACAAAATTGTAATCGGATGTGACCACGCAGGCTTTGCACTCAAGGAACAGATCAAGCAATATCTGGCAAATCAAGGTGTTGAGCTGCTGGACGTTGGCTGCTACAGCACCGACGCTTGCAGCTATCCCGATATCGCGCACGCGCTTTGCACCAAGATCCAGAGCGGTGAATTCCCCGCAGGCATTCTGATCTGCGGCACGGGCATTGGCATGTCCATGTGCGCAAACAAGCATAGAGGCATTCGTGCCGCTTGCTGCTCCGACGCCTTCTCTGCCCGTGCAACCCGCATGCACAACGATGCCAACGTGCTGTGCTTTGGTGCACGCGTCGTGGGCTATGGTGTTGCATGCACGCTGGTAGATGCATTCCTTGATCAGAAATTTGAGGGCGAGCGTCACGCGCCTCGCGTGGCTGCCATCAATGCCCTTGATGAAAGCGAGAAGCAATGAGCTACACCGCAAAAGAAGCCGCCAAGGACGCAGCTGACGTGCTGCGTGCGGCAAGCAAAGAGGCGGGCAAGCGCAATTACACCGCCGCGGTGATCGTAGCGGGCGGTAACGGCACGCGTATGGGCACGGAAGTCACCAAGCAACTGCTTGAGATCGACGGCAAGCCCCTTGTGGTGCACACCCTGCTTGCCTATCAAAATACGCCCTGCATTGGCGAGATCGTAGTGGCTGCCAAGCAGGACGAAATTGACCTTTATTGGGATTTCAAGCAAAAATACGGCATTACCAAGCTGACAGCCGTGGTCGAGGGCGGTGTGACCCGCCAGGCTTCCGCGCTTGCGGGCGTGGAGGCGGTCAGCGACAAGGTGCGCTACGTGGCGATTGCCGACGCTGCACGCTGCCTGACCACCCCCGAGGAGATCAGCGAGGTCTGCCGCATTGCCTACAAGACCGACGCCGCATCTGCGGGCATTCCCGCAACCGACACGGTTAAGGTAACGGACAAAGCGGGCTATATTACCGAAACGCCCGAGCGAGCGCTGTGCTGGCAGGCGCAAACACCGCAGGTGTTCCGCCATGCGCTGTATCTGGCGGCAAGCTACGCGGCAATTGAGCACAAGTTCACCGCCACAGACGACAATTCCTTGATAGAATTCGTCAAGCACCCCGTCAAGATGGTCAAGTGCTCCAAGCAGAATATCAAGATCACCGAGCCTTGCGACCTGCCCTACGCGCAACTGATTTTGGACATGCGCAAAAAGGAAAGCGAGGCGCAGGTATGAGGATCGGACACGGATACGACGTACACCGCTTGGTCGAGGGTCGCGACCTGATCCTTGGCGGCGTGAAAATCCCTTATGAAAAGGGTCTTTTGGGGCACTCGGATGCCGACGTGCTGACCCACGCGGTCATGGACGCGCTGCTGGGCGCAGCCGCGCTTGGCGACATTGGCAAGCATTTCCCCGATACCGATCCCGCCTACAAGGGTGCGGACAGCTTGAAGCTGGCACATCACGTGGCAACATTGCTTGCAAACCAAGGCTATTGCATCGGCAATATTGACGCAACTGTCATCGCGCAAGCCCCCAAGCTCGCGCCCCACATTCCCGAAATGAAAGCCAACCTTGCAGCCGCGCTGGGCATCACGCCGGATCAGATCAACGTCAAGGCGACCACCGAGGAGCACCTCGGCTTTACAGGCGAGGGGCTTGGCATTGCCGCACACGCGGTCTGCCTGCTCGAAAATATATAAAGTATGGCGTAAGCGGCATCTTGCACCGACTTCCCGTGCTTTTATCATCCCTTCCGCCTCTGCCATACGAGTTTTATACTATATCGTATGACACAATTCTACAATTTGCAACAGAAAGGAACACAAATTATGACTTATATCGCTCCTTCCCTGCTGGCTGCCGATTACGCGCATCTGGCTGATGAGATCAAAAAGGTTGAGGACGCAGGCGCAAACTATCTGCATCTGGATATCATGGACGGCGCGTTTGTTCCCAATATCAGCTTTGGCCCCGAGCTTATCGCGTCTATCCGCAAGCACACCAAGCTGATCTTTGATGTACATCTCATGATCAACGATCCCATTCGCTACGTAGACAGATTCGTCAAAGCGGGCGCGGACATGATCACCTTCCATATTGAGAGCACAGACGATCCCGAGGCGGTCATTCGCGCGATTGCATCGCACGAAATGCGCGTGGGCATCGCGATTTCTCCGAAAACGCCCGTAGAAACCGTATTCCCTTATCTCTCCAAGCTCTCGCAGGTCACCATTATGACGGTTGAACCCGGTTTTGGCGGACAGTCTCTGATGATGCCCATGCTGGATAAGGTACGCGTGCTGCGCAGATACGCGGCTGACAACAACTTGAAGCTGGACATTGAGGTGGACGGCGGTATCAATCCCGATAACGTGGGCTACTGCACCGGTGCAGGCGCAAACGTCATCGTCGCAGGCTCGGCTATTTTCAAGTCCAAAAAGCCGAGATCGGTCATCTTCGGCATGAAGGACGCTGCAAAGCTCAACCCGTTCGTGGGGTAAATACACAAAAAAGCGAGTTGCTTAAGGCTCCTTCTCATAAGGAAGTTTACGCCCATTTTGTAGGGACAGGCGTCCTCGACTGTCCGTTAGCGCGAAAATTTGATACGCAGAAAGCAAAAAGATAACCCCGACAGATGTTAAAATCTGTCGGGGTTACTTCATTCTGTTGACATATTCTAATTTGTCGAACGGACAATTGTGCCCTCAAACACCGAACCGTCCTCAAACTGACCCTGATGGATGTAATCAGAAGATTTATCAGCAACAAAAATGAGTCTGTCCATATCTTCCCCTTCAATTTTGAAGGTATATGTGTAAAGTCCGTCGTCGGTGTTCAATACAAAAAAATCATCTTCAATGGTATACGTGCCAATTCCCAAATAACTGCTGAGAGCGGAAAAGGTAAATGAACATTTGTTATCTCCAAAAAGAGTGATGATTGGCTTGAAAACGTCGTCCGATTCCTCGTAAACATATATCCGCTCAATCACAATATCCTCACTCGTGTCAACGGTATCATTTGTTGATTGAGAGTTACTGTTTTTTGATAAGTCGCAATCACAACCAGTAAAAATGAAAAGGCAAAGCAATAATGCAATCAGCATTGTAGTTGTTCGTTTCATAATGGTTCCTCCCATCTTCAAATTCTTATTTATCGTTCTATTTTATCGCGCAAGTTTCCCTTTGTATTACAGCGTTGCAAGCAACGCTTGGCATCGGGCAAAGCCCATACCCCTTTGTAGGGCGGTGCCTTGGTGCCGCCGTTGCATAAAACAAAATCTTTCATTGCGGCGGGAGCAAGCCCCCGCCCTACGTTACGATTCCATTATAACACAAATCGGCAGAGAAAACAAGTTCTCTGCCGAAATTCTTTTGTTGCGGACAGTCGAGGACGCCTGTCCCTACAAATGTTGTGTTAAACTTCCTTATGAGAAGTTGCGCTATGCAACTCGCTTTTTTATTTTTCCTTACAGCACGATCGACTTGATCTCGGGGAATTCATCCGCAAGGTCAAGCAGCTCGTCGCTGAAATTGTCTTTGTGTAAGCGAATGTCCATGGTCACACGCACGTCTCCGTTTTCCAGCTTCTCCATCTCCACGCCGCTGATCAGAATTTTCATCTCGGTCAATCTTTCGCGGATCTTGGGCATAACCGTATGATAATCCCTTGAAATCACCAGCAAAAGCTCCTTGGAGGATTGCATATCGGCAGGCAAAAACTTATGCAGAGAAATCTGCAGAAGGATCATCAGTACCGTCACTAAGACACCCACCGTATACATACCTGCGCCCAGCGCAAGTCCGATCGCGGCAGTTGCCCAGATGCCCGCTGCGGTGGTCAAGCCCTTGACCGAGCCGCCGCGCACAAAGATGACGCCTGCGCCCAAAAAGCTGACGCCTGTGATGACGTTGGAGGCGATACGCGAGGCGTCTGCTCCCACAACGTCGGAAAAGCCGTATTTGGAGACCACCATGATCAAGGTCGCGCCAAGCGCCACGATGATATGCGTGCGTATACCCGCCTCCTTAAGGCGTTTGGTTCGCTCAAGACCGATCAAACCGCCGCACAGGCACGCTACGACAACGCGTATCAAATAATCCCATGCGCCGATGTGCTCAAAAAGCCATAAGTCCCAAGCCATATCTGTCTCCTTTGAAAAATAGTATTATTCTGCGTAGCCAAGCTCCACGTCCACGACATTGGCAATGCCTTTACGATAGTAGGTCAGCTGCACCGTTTCACCGCCGTTGTGGCTGTTGATGACGTCCATGAGGTCGTAAATGGTGGCGAGCTCCCGTCCGTCCGCCATGACGATGATATCGTCGGGCTGCAGCTTATTTGCCGCATCCAGCCCGGGCGTGGTGCTCTGTACCCAAATACCGGTATGGGACGCATAGAAAGCAACGCCGGGGTTTGCAATAGCTTCTTCCGGAGTGATCTCCTGAATTCTGTTCTCACCGGGAATACTGATATAATATTTCCCTGCTTCAACGCCAACGCCCACGATACCGATCAAGGGACGCTTGGATGTGATCGGAGAATCTCCGGGCTCACCCGTCCGGATAATATTGTTGATCAGCACCATTGCACCGTCGATCGGAATGGCAAAGCCCATGTTTTCATATTGCCCTGCGAGCTTGAGCGTGATAATGCCAAGCACCTCACCGTTTGCATTGACCAAGGGTCCGCCCGAGTTACCGGGGTTAACGGGAGTGTCGGTCTGAATCAGCTTCATTTTCTTTTCGAGAATGCCTTCATCATCGTAGATCTTGACCTCTCTTTGCGCATAGGACACGATACCCTTTGTCACGCTCCATGCGTATTCCTCGCCCGCAGGCGTACCCACGGCGTACACGTTCTGTGCATCCTTGACCGCAGCAGAGCTGCCAAGCTTTGCGCAGTAAAGACCGCTTGCGTTGACCTTGATCACGGCAATATCATCGATCGCGGAATACCCGATCACCTCGGCAATTGCCGACTGACCGTTGTAAAACTTGACCGTGATGGTCTGCATATCCTCAATCACGTGATAATTGGTGGCAATATAGCCATCCTGAGTCAGCACAAAGCCCGTACCCGTGCTGACGCCTTCGGAGCCTCTGGCGGCGATCACTACGGTATAGTTGCGCACCGACTCAAGGGCACTGAGCTCAATCGTCTGCTCGTCTCCGCCGCCAACAACGGTTACGTCACCCGCCAAGCCGCCCTGCATGGTGTCGCCGTTATTATCCGGCAGGAAAATATCCACAAGCAATACACCCAGCAGCAGCGTAAAGCACAAAACGAACACCACCGTCATGGTCAGTGCGTAGATCCACACACCGCGCACGTGCGCACGCTTGGCAAATTTTGTTTTCATATCCGCCGCGCGCTGCTCTTCGTAGCTCCATTTGTAGGTATACGACTCATCCTGCTTTTGCGCGGCTGCCTGTTTTTGTGCCCGATCGGCATCAAAGATCTGCTTTGCCTCTTGGGGCACATGCTCCATATCGGGCTGTTTGTCCAAATCGTCTTGGTACTCCTGCGCAGTTTCCTTTGCAGAATCATCCAAAGGCGTTTGGGCAGGCTGCTCTTGTGTCTCGCTTGTCATTTGTTCTTGCTCTATCGGTTGCTCCGGCTCTTGATCCGGAGCCTGTTCACGTTTTTCTTCCAATGTCTTCTCCCCCTCTCATTCCTTTTCGGGAGCACTTACCTCGGGCAGCGTAAAGGTGAATTCACACCACTCTCCTGCTACGCTGTCAACCGAAATACTCTCATGATGGGCTTCAATAATGGTTTTGGCAATATAAAGCCCCAAGCCAACGCCCTTTTTATCAAGGCCGCGGCTCTTATCGCTCTTATAAAAGCGTTCAAATACGTACGGCAGATCCTCCGCGGCAATGCCCTGCCCCTCGTTATAGATGCGCACGCGAATCTTCTGACCCTTTTTGATACGGTCAAGACGAATGCGCAGCACACCGCGCTCTCTTGAGAATTTTACCGCATTGTCCACCAGATTATACACGATCTGATACATCGCATCGCGGTCTGCGAGCACGTACATATTCTCGTCATCGCATTCAAATTCCACTTCCAAGCGTTTGGCGTCGATCTTTTGCTCAAACGAGATCAGAATCAGGCGCGAAACCTCACAAACGTCAAACGGAGCGGACACGAATTTGCGGTCGCCCGCCTGAATACGCGACAGATCCAGCAGCTGCGTGACCAGACGCGAGAGTCTTTTCACCTCTTCGGACACAATACCAAGGTAATAGCTCTGCTGCTCTGCGGGGATCGCCCCCTCTAAGATGCTGTCGATAAAGCCGGATATGGTAGTCATGGGCGTGCGCAGATCGTGCGATACGTTCGCCATAAACGAGGTACGCATTTTGTCCAGTGCCTCCAAGGATTGCGCCATATTGTTCATCGCGGTTGCAAGCTCGGCTACCTCGTCGTTGCCGTGCACCGGTACGCGCACGTCGAATCTTCCTGCCGCAAAGCTCTTGGCAGCGTGACTCATTTCTTTGAGCGGCGTGATAATGCGCTCGGTGATGAAATAAAACGCGATCAGTGCCGCCAGCATGACCCAAAGGCTGGCAGCCATGATGACCTGGACGGTGGAATCGCGCAGATCCATCCAATCCGAGGAATCCGCACAAACAAGCAGCACACCGTACACGCCCTCATCATCCAGCAAGGGGTATGCATGCACCACGTGCGGCTGCGAAAGCGTACCCGCAAAGGTATCTGTTCCCTGCACAGCCTGCCCTGCCAACACCTCTTGCATATCGGCAAGCGGCAATACCTGCCCCACCTCGAAAAGCTGCTGTTCCACACCGCGTCCCATAAGCAGCGTGCCGTCAGCATCTGCGATCAGTATGGTAATGCCGTCCGCATTGACGGTCATCGCCTGCAAAATTTCTGCGGTGGTATGCTCGTTCTCGGCAATATATTGCGAAAACGGCATATCGTTTTGATAGTTTCCGTCCACGTAAGCATATGCAGCGGCGGCTGAATTGGTGATCAGCTCGGTCTTGACCTGCTCGGAATACCCGTTGATGATATTACCGATGATCACGATCAGAAGCATAAAACTGACCACAATGATCAGCATAAACGCCGTGATATACTTAAAAAACAGACTCTTAAACACGAAAAATGCCTCAGCCTAACAGCTCGAACTTGTAGCCTACGCCCCAAACCGTCTTGAGGATCCACTTGTCCGAAGCACCCTCCAGCTTTTCGCGCAGTCTCTTGACGTGCACGTCAACCGTGCGAGAGTCACCAAGGTAGTCAAAGCCCCAGACCTTGTCAAGCAGCTGATCGCGGGTGAATACGCGATTGTAGTTGGAGGCAAGGAAGTAAAGCAGCTCCAGCTCCTTGGGGGGAATGTCCACGCTCTTGCCCTTGAGCTTGAGCTCGTACTTCTGACGGCTGATCTCGATGTTCTCAAACTTGACAACCTCGTCGTCATCCTGATTGTTGTGTGCCTGGTAGCGGCGCAGCACAGCCTTGACGCGTGCGGAAAGCTCCTTCATGTCAAAGGGCTTAACCAGGAAATCGTCTGCGCCCAGCTCCAGACCCAGCACCTTATCAAATACCTCACCCTTTGCGGTGATCATGATAATGGGCTTGGAGGACATTTCGCGGATCTCGCGGCAAACCTGCCAGCCGTCCTTTTTGGGCAGCATAATGTCCAAGAGCACGATGTCGGGCTCGTACATCTTAAAGAAGCTGATGCCCTCTACACCGTCGGATGCAGTCTTAACCTCATAGCCCTCGTTGGTAAAGTATACCTTAAGTAATTCGCTGATGTTGCTGTCGTCGTCTACGACAAGAATTTTGGTATCCATCATAGTTTGGATCCTCCTTTTTATCTTTAGTCAAATATTTCTTGCAGCGTTTTGGTTTTACACTATCATTATATCACACTTTTTCTTTTTTTGTGTGATTTTTGAATGAATTTTGTCGGAAATTTATGCAAAATCGCTGTTTTTTTCTTGGCGTTAATAATTGTATCACAAATTCACATATTTGTAAAGAGTTTTTTCAAATTTAGTTAACATTTTCAAAGGTGAAATTTATGCCAACCATATTAAAACAGCGGACAGTCGAGGACGCCTGTCCCTACAGCGCATCATTTCGTAGGGACAGGCGTCCTCGACTGTCCGCACCAAAAACTAAAAATCAATAAATTTCCAAAAAAGCCCTTGACTCTATAGTTGACTATAATGTTATAATCATGATAGAATGAAAGAAATTAAACACACAGGAGACAAAAATGCTGAAAATCGGAGAATTTGCCAAGAAATGCGGTGTAAACGTACAAACGCTGCGCTACTACGATCAGATCGGTGTGCTGTGCCCCGACCGCGTGGACGATGCAACGGGCTACCGCTACTATCATCCCGATAAGATCAAAACCTTTCAGCTCATCGAGCAGCTCAAGCAGTTAGACTTCTCTCTTGACGAGATCAAGCATTTCCTTGCCTGCACCCCCGCGCAGCAGTGTCAGATATATGCAGAGAAAAAGCTTGCAATCACAAGAATTATTCGCCAAAAGAACGTTCAAGTCAATCAAATTGATGAGAATTGCGGAAACGTACAGCCTAAGGCAATTCCTTTGATCAAAGAAATCTTGACTATGCCGTTTGAGGACGATCCGCAAGTCATTGGAAAATGGGTATATTGCGGAGATGCGGAAAAGCGCGAAAGCTCTTACGATGAACACAACTTGATCAAAAAAGAAGTGAAGCACGAACATCTATATTTCTTGCCGGGCGGATGCCAAACGTGGGTGTTTTTTTGGAGTAAAGATTATTTATACTATGTCCTCCCTGGATTTAACGTAGTTGTGCCAAATCCGTACCGCGTATATCATATCGGTCAAGCAACATATATGGAGATCGAATGGATGGTCGATATGTTCATCCATCATTCGGAGCAAAGTTCTATTCGTATTTACAAACAGGAAAACACACGGAGATACTCCGAGCGCGAAACGCACGCAGCTCGCGATAACGTGGACGTGCCGTTCGTTGCCGATGATCGCTTGATTGGCGAATGGGAAACCGTCGATCTTGTCAATCATCCGTCTGATTTTCGCGTCGATCAAAGGCATTGCACAGGTGGATTCTGGCTTGTGAACATGCAGTTCTTCAATCGTGGGATATGCATTCAAACACGTCACTGCGGAGATGTGCAAGTTCAATTGAACTACTCTGCCGGCATGATTATAGATCAACTACACGAGCTCGTGCATCATTATCAGATACACACCGAGCAAGGTACGGATTATTTGATCATGGAGCATAAATATAATGAATACGTTTATTTGGGACAAGTTCCCTATTATTACGTATTAAAAAGAAAATCGCCGTAATTGCCAACCTTTTTGCGACTTTTCTTGTCATATAAATAAGCCCCAAAAATAACGATATGACATGGTATATGTCAATATAGCAATCCTACAGAAAAGCGAAATAGAATTTCAAAAAACGGAGGCGTTATGAACAATCTTTACAAAGCTTATTCAGTGAACAAAAGAAAATCGGAGAAAGCTCCCCAAACCACAGCAGTTACTTTTGAACAAGCAGGAACGACATATCGCGTCATTATGACCAAAAAACGCGCAAACAGGTTATCTGTTATTCGGTGTATGCAAAACACTGTAGTATGGGAGCAAATACCTCTTCTTTGCCTTTTGAATAATACACGCGGAGAGGGTGAAGTGATAGACAGTATTCCCGTAGCGGTCAACAAAGAATACGTAACCTTATTTGTGATTAAAGGAAAGCCCGGAAAAATCGAAGGATTGGACGATGGGATATTTCGTTCAGTGAGAAATTTTGATCCATCATGTATAAATTTGATGTCTGAAAAGAAATTTCGGGAATTATAATTCACAATTCTTCCCAAGTCTTGTAGGTACATGTTATGAGTGAATATAGGTTGTATATCAGAATGTTGGCAGCCGGTGAAACTTATTCTATTTTTATATCCAAAAGGTTGTTATTGCGCACGGTGTTTCCCTTTTGGGTGCTGTTTTTCGTGGTGTTCATGATCCCCAACACCGTCTTTTTTGCCATGGTGGGGCTTCCCTCTTTGATTTTGTATGCGGTTTATCTGGTTGATCTGTATCGCTATTGGAGGGCATGCAGCATTTCCAAAGGTGCGTATGCCATCTTCCACACATCCGCTTTACTGGTACTCAGAGTAATGACCGGCATTCTGTTAAAATTGTTGGAGGTTATATGGACTTTATGTTTTTGAGCAGCTCAGAGCAGACGGTTTTGAATTTTGATGCCAGATCCGAGATCATTTCCAAGGATCGCTTTTTTGACCGCGCAAAAAAATACATCACTACCGATCCCGAAACGCTGCGCTACAGACAATCTCTGTTTCACGACCTTTTGAAATTTGAGGAAATATCAAGTTTTCTGAGCAGCTTTTCCGAGCGGTTAAAAGAATATGCCTCCTTGATGCAGGAGCAGCCGAGCGCAAAGGACGGTGAGCAGAAAATGCACAATATCCTTGTACCAACCGTTTACGTAGAGCTGTCGCAGTTCATCCATGATTCTCTCGCTCCACATATGAAAGCAGTAAAATCGGACGCGATCAAAACCTTGTTTTCGCTTGTGGATGGCGACATGGCATCGGACGAATACAAGCGACTCTCGCAATTTTATGAAAAAAACGCAGAAAAGCTGCGCGCGGTTTCCAGCGTGACAATCGGTGTCAACCTCAATGCAGTTTTAGAGCCCAAAGAGGCGGGATTGGTTTCAATCAACAGCGAGGAATACAAATCCGGTGATCTGCTCGACCGCATTTTGCGCATGGATTTCCTAAAGGACGAGTTTCATTGCCTTGCCCCACTTGTAACCTTGGATAAAAAGCTCGGATATCAGGATAGCCAAAGAGTCAATTTCGCCCTGCTGCGGGCAATGTCGCAGGTCATGAACAGCTCGCTTGCGCATTGCAGCAGCCGTTGCTTGCGATATGCACAGAAAAAGCTGACCGCCTATTACGAAATGGCAGAATCCTTGGCATTTGCGGTAGAAGCAGTCAAACGACTTCGCATCTTCAAAGACAAGAATATCCCCCTTTGTTTTCCCAAAATCAGCGAGGACAGAAGTATCCATTTCATTTCGCTGTATGATGACGGATTGTGTCAAGCCAAGCAAAAGGACGAGATCGTGCCTAACACGATCACTCTTGAACCGGGCGTAAGCTGTTATATTTTGTCAGGCCCAAACAGTGGTGGAAAAACCGTATTTTTGAATTCTGTCGCGGTTGCGCAGTATTATTTTCAGCTTGGTATGCCCATTCCCGCAAAAGAGGCATCGTTACCAATCTGTGACGCTATTTTCAAGGTGTCCGTTGAGGAACAAGCAAACACAAATTTGGTAGGAAGATTTGAAAAAGAGTGCATCACACTCTCCGAGGTGCTTGGGCAATTTACAGAAAAAAGCCTTGCGCTGATCGACGAGGCATTTACCTCAACCTCTGCTTCCGAGGCGGTACCGATTGCTGCCAATTTTATCTACGAGCTGTGCCGTGCCGGCGGAACATGTGTATTTATCACGCACCATCACGAGCTTTGTGATGCGCCTAAAATTGAGCAATGCGGTGAAAAGGTAGGATATTTGCATACGCAAGCAACCGGAGAACACCGAACCTTTGCAGTACACGAGGGCAAAGCAGACTCCGGCAGTTACGCGCAAAGTATCGCAAAAAAATACGGGTTATTTGCCGAGTAATCCACATCCTCTCTTAGCAAAAAAGCAACTTTTTACTTTTTTGAAAAATCTCTTGACAATATATATATATTATATATATAATTATTGTATACAACTTATCAGGAGTCCGCAAATGAACTCGTACAAATGTGCAAAAAGGCGCGCCCTTGAGGCGTATCCTGCATTAAAAAAATACCGCAGAGAACGAATGCTTCGCATTTTTGGCAAGTGGCTGCTTTGGAGCTTACCGGTTTTAGCTTTGGCTGTGTACATGTGCATTCGTTATACGCATATCGCAATCCCCTTGATCGGTGCCGGGCTGATCTTTGTCGTGTTTTGGCGCATTGTTGCACCGTTACATAATTTCAAAAGATTTCATGGAAAGATCACCAAGCTGACCGCTATAGTCAAGCGTGTCAAAGCCAATAACGGATGGGTAATCGTTTCTTCTGCACTCACGGATAGCGTCG
>JAZOVZ010000069.1:0-14125 GCA_045658965.1 Eubacteriales bacterium | reverse complement strand
CATAAGCATATCCGACGTTGCAAGCATAGCCACGTTGGGGCTCTGGCCAACGCCGTCATTCACGTAGTTGAGCACGCCCCAGTAAGCGGGGTTGGCACGTCCCGTATTGTCGCGCTGGCAGTAAAAGATCGTGTTAGGCAGCTCGGGATTGCCCGTAAGGAATATGCGGTCGTCAAACGTCGCCGATATTGTGCTTTTTACAATAGCGTCGCGGGACGTGCCCTCGTAGTCCGTATTACCCGCCGCAAAGTCAAGATATCCCTCGGCTGTCGTGAACTTGCCCGGCTTGCAGTTGAGTATCACGTCAATGTCAAAGTCGGTCAGCTCCTCGTCGTCCGTGGTGGATTCGGTTATTATCACTTTTTCCACGTACCACTCGCCGTCCACGTATGAATACGACACGCCATAGTCTGAGATAGCCTCACCGTCAACCTCTACGCGCTCAACGCTGTCGGCGGGATCATAAGCCACTGCTTGCCGCGCCGTAACTGTTACGTATTGAGCACCGAACACAGTGTCGTCAACGCTCTTGCGCCCGAGGCTCACAGGCGTAGGCGACTCGTGAAAGATCTCCGCGCCCGCAACGTTCGCAAGCGCGTCAATAGCACTGCCAAGCTCGGAAAGCTCTCCCGCCAGCTCTTCGGCGGAATAAGCTGTGTATATCTTTTCAAGGCCACTTACGTCACCGAAAGAACCGCCCGTCTTGTATACAGCCTTGGCGCGGTACCTGCCGTTGCCAACAGCCTCGATAACAAACGGATATTTGTTGTACTCCCCTGGGTCCGTCCAGTCAATATCAACGTCCTCGGTGTCGCCGAACTCGTCGGTGTAAAGGCGCGTCTGCGCCATAAGCACAGCGTAGTCCACCATATGCGTGGTGGAGTCAAATTGATTGTTTTCGAATATTTTAAACTCGGAACTTGCCGAGCCGTCGTAATCGGGGTTAGACTCCAGCAAGTACGGGAAGTTGTCAAGCGTAACGGGTGCCGACTCATCAAAGTCGGGGTTTGCCGCCTCAATGTAAGGCAGATTGCAGTTGGATCCCTCGTCGTAGCCCTCGTTTTCAATAAGCCCCGACCGCGCAAAGCCTGTGCACCTGTCAAGCCATATTTCACGAGGCGAGCAGGAGGAGAACGCGCCGTCCTCGACTGCAGATTCTCCCACCAGCCGAATGTACTCGATGCCCGTGCAGCCGTCGAATGCACCTTTTCCTATCGTAACGCCGTTAAGAAATACCGACTTCAGCGCCCTGCAGCCCGCAAACGCCTCAATACCAAGCCCTACGTCACACAGCTCTATCGCCTCAAGAGCCGAGCAGCTCGCAAAGGCGCGGCCGGATATTGTCATATGCGAATCAAGACTGCTGTTTGAATCCTTCGGCAAGCATATCATAACGCGCTTTATAGCGTCGTTGCCCTCAAACGCGTTGTCGCCGATCTCGGTAATGGCATCAAAGGTCTTTCCGAGAACGCCCTCGGAGCCCTTGAGCTGAGCCAGTATAATGATCGCATCGGCGCGGCTCTTGTCTGCAAAGCCGACTATAGAGCCGAAGCTGAGCGAACCCTGATCGTAGTACGCGGTATATTTGAACAGATTGGATGCGTCGTACTCCGCCGCTTGAGTCTCACGGTTGATAGTGCGATCAATAAGCATATTGCGCTGCTCGTACATTTCACCGTTTAAGAAAGTTACAGGCAGATACGCCGTATCCTCGGTAGCGGACAGCTCGAAGCCGTGATCCGTTTTTTTAAGAACTCTGAATGACTCACCGTCAAGTATGTAGAAACGTCCGTTGAACGCAAACGCGGTGCTGTGCGCATCCGCAAGACCGGTGTATTCAGTAATAAGTGACGGATCGTCGGCAATGCTGTCACGATTCGCGTGCTTGAATTGATAAAGAGACGTGCCCGAATGCACTATGACGTAGAGCTCACCCCCAAACGGACGAAACGCCCATATACCGTGTATCGTGCCGGGAAATGGATTCAGAGCGCGAAAGCCGGGCACGGTCTCAATGGCACCGCCCAGCTCTGCACTATAGTCGCGCCACATGTTCTGCGCATATGCAAAGCGCTTGGGCGATACCTGCACCTGACCCGAGGTCAGATCCACGCCGCGGAAGTCGTCCATACGGCGCGTGTATTGAGTTGATGAATTGTAAGCCGCCATAATATCACCATCCGTTGTAAGATATCACCGTGTCACTGCCGGGGCGCCTGTGAGATTGCCGCGCCAGAGATGCCGCCTCGTTGAAGCGCGCCAGGAAGAATGCCGCCTTGTTGGGCTCATCCTCAAGCCACACGTAGTAAGCCATGCATAGCGGTATAAGGTCCTCATACTCGGGCGCTATGTCGATATCGATGTCATTTTTAACGTCGTCAAGCGTAATGTGCAGCGGCCTGTGACGGTATATCACACTTGCCTCACCTACATACGCCGGTGGCAGCATAATATACGGAGACTCAACTATACAGCGGCGTATCTCGCGCCCCGTGGCTACGTCAACGGGCGTGCACGCATGACCGCCGTAATCGGAAACTACTCGGCGCATGTCGTACCTGACCGTGTGACCGTACACGGGAATATCGTCAATGCTACCGTAATCATGCGCCCAGACAGCAAGGTCCTTTACCAATCCGACGACGCCTTCAAAGCTTATTGTCGCATCGGTCGCGCCCTCAAGATATACGCGCACGTCCGTGTACTTTCCCGCCGATCTCCAAGCCGCCGCCTGCTCACCGTTGATGAGCAGCTTGCCGCGCCCCATGGCGCGAAGCGCAATACCTCTTACGCCTTCCGCGCGGTAAATGCCGCCCGTGTCAACGTCGCCCAAAAATGCCACTACGGGAGCGACCGCCTGAATGTAGGCGGTGCGCTCCTCGGGAACGATGCGCGAGATGTGATCAAGCGCCAGATTGGCGGCGGTAATGAACGTCGTGTCATATTCAATGTTTTCGCCGTCGTTGAGATCAACGAGGGCTTGCTCTATGTACGATAGCTTCATACCGCCACCGCCTTAAAGAGTGACCTGAGTTGCAGCGGTAGCTGCGACCTGACCGTCGGACAGCGTTGTGGTGCCGTTGGCAAGGGACTCAAAGTACAGCGCGTGCATATAGGTGTGATGACCTATACCGAGACGTGCATATGCATTCCAGTGATAGTTACGAGTACCGAAGTCGATCTCATCGCGCACCGTGCAAGGCTCACGCGTGTACATCATGTTGCCGCGCAGCTTCTCACGAGCCACGGAGGACATAAAGATCATAGGCAGCGACTCGGAGTCCTCGGGTATGCGCCAGTCAAGCAACGGAATAATTGTCCAGTTGCCGTAGTGAATGTTGATGTAGTTGGACGACGCACCGTCGGCATTGCTGGAGCTGGGAGAGCCCGCAACCTTGCGCGCCATCTCAAGCACCTTGTAATTGTTGCCGGGAATGACCAGCACGTTGGCATAATAGCCGTTGGCTCTGCCGTTGTTGCCCTTGATGTTTGCGAGACGGTGAGAAGCCCACGCCATAGCGCTGGACATATACGCCTCGTCAATATCAACGCCCGCGCTTCGCTGGTGGTAGAAAATGTTGGACTGCACGTCGCCGTCTCCGCCCACCTCGTGCGCCCTGAAGAACAGCGGGTGGTTATTGGGAGCAGGCAGCGGTATCTTTACCTTCTTACCGTCAGCACCTGTGTAATAGGCGTGAGTCTTGGTGCCGTTTGCCATCATAAGCGTCGCAAGGTCGTTGCGGGTGGTGTAGTAATCATCCGAAAGAGCTCTCACCTGGTTGCGCATTTCCGCCGAAGGACCGCGCACCGCATCCTCAAGAGTTGCGTGAGTAATGACCACCTCGCGGGAATATGCGTACATATGGATGGTCGCGGGGTCGACTTCCTTCTCGCCTGTCAGCGGGAATCTGTCGCCATCCTCGGTCATAATAAGACCTGCAGCGCGTGCAGTGCTTACAGAGCTCTCGGCAAAGCGATCGGACGTATCCATAGTGCACAGCCACTTGGCGGGGCCGCCCTCCGCCTCTGCTCTGTCAGACTCCTTTCTAAGATAAGCCTTAAGCGGTGTAGCGAATTTACCGATTCGCGCGAACTCGCCGTTCTCAAGACCGGCGGTGGTTTTGGAAATAATAATTCCGGACATATTCTTAACCTCCGATTAGTTGTAGTAGTCGAGGCGTACCTCGATAGTGTCGCCGACAGCAGCCGCGCCGCAAGTGTCAACGATGAACGCGCCCGTTTTGGACGCCTCTGTGCCGGCGGTGGCGGTAACGCCCATACCGTCGGCGGATATCTGCAGACGCTCACCGGCCGCCACAGTGTCAGCACTGTACGCGGTCAGCTTGGCATTGAAGATCATATCAGCGGTTACGGGGGAAACGATCAAGTCACCCGCCGCCTCAAGCTTTGCGTTGTCGGCGCAAATGTACTGTACAACAGCATTGCCGCTTGCCGCCGCAAGCTTGCCGCCGCTGTAGGTAAGCGCCATACCTACCTTGTACTCGCCTGCCGCTGCAGGCATCTTGACCAGCTGCATAACGGAGCCGTCAAGGGATTTTTTAAAATTAAACATAAATTAGTTACCTCCTTAGGTTACCGAATTGTAAAGCTCCTCACGCTGCGCGGGCGTCAGATCCGGGAACATGTCGCGGAATATGCGCCGCTGCTCGGGAGGCATCGACCGGCCGGCGTTAGCCGCCTTGCCGTTTGACGAATTGATGTGCTGCTTGGAGCTCTGCTTTGCTTTCGCGTTGGCAGCGCGAGTCGCCAGCAGCTTGGCGCTCGCCTTTTCGAAGGCCTCAACAGCTGAATACTTGGCGCGTGAGGCGGCAGTGCCGCGCATGTAGCCGAACAAGCCGGGATCATCCAGCACCTCGCTTAAATGCTTGCCCTTGAGCAGTCCCTCAAGCTCAGGGTGCGCCTTGAGTATTGCGGCGCGGTCCTGCGCCTCCCAGGATGCATAATCGATAGCGCCCGAATCGCCCGTGTCTTCGGAAGGCTCCGGCTGATCGTCCGCAACCGCGTTATCATCAGCGCCCTCGTCGGTTCCTTCTCCCGACTCGTCGTCGGACGTATTGTCCTCGCCCTCGGCATTCTCGTCGTTGTTGGTCTGCTCGTCGGGATCGCCTTCGGACTCCTCGCCTTCGTTTTCACCGTTGTCCCCGTTCTCGCCCTCGGAATCGGTCGCGGTGTCTCCGCCCTCAAAGTCCTCGTCATCCTCGCCAAAGTTGCCGTCAAGATCAGCCTCGTCGAAGTCCGACATGTCGTGATAAAACTCGTCGTAGTCGTCGTAAAATTCTTCGTCGTCGGATGCGTCCGAGCCTTCACCCGACACATCATCAGAGCCCGAATTTTCGCTCTCTGAGCTCTCTTGCTCATCCGCGGAGTCTTGCTCTGCCGCGGTCTCAATGTCCGCACCTGCGGACTGCTCGCCGCCCTCGGCGGCATTCTCGGAAGCCTCAACAGCCGCGCTGTCCTGCGCGGAGTCAAGACTCATTTCTGTCTCGTCATTCACCTGTAAACGCCTTTCTCGTTATTTGCATGATTTTGTGTGCGCGATCATTTACCCTTTGCGCGAAGGTCGCCGCCCGTGCTGCCGGTGGGCTTGGGCTGATTCTTGGTCGTGTTGTGGGGCCCCTTGATGGGACTGGGATCGTTGGTTGCATAAGGGTTGTTGCCGCCTTTTTTGTAAGCCTTCATCATACGGTTTACCTCCTTTATTTTTTTGGTGCCATATTTTATCACAAAAGTACCTCGCTTTTGTTACCCAATTTAAAAGGGCATTTTCCCTTGATACATAAGGGAAAATGCCCATTTTCAAATTTGCTGTTTTTTAAAAATCGAGTTTAATTTTTGCCCGATTTTGCGCGTCCTCGTCAAGTGACGCCAACATTTCGGTCAGCGTCTCCTTGATGTCCTCGGAACGGTACCCGGCGGCATAAAGAAGTACCGCCTGCGCCTCGCGGGAATAACCCGATACGTACTCACGTACAAGCTCCGACCGCTTGGCATCCTTCGTTGACTTGATACCGTATATGTACGCCGACTCGGCAACCAGCGTGGGAACGTCAATGTAAGCCTCGAAGTACGACAGCGCCGCCATCACCGAAGGCTCCGCGCCCAACACCTCCGTCTTCGCACGGGAGTGATAGATCTCGTATACAACCCGCAACGCCTTAGCTTTGAGCTCATCATCAAGCGCCGTGTATACAGGCGACGTCACCACCATAGCCGCCGCACCGTCGGCCGCGCCGTAGATCTCCGAGAACTGCCGCGACTGCGCCGCCCGGAGCCTCACCGTGTTGCCCTCCGCATCCTCATAGTACGTAGGCGCGGAACGCGGGAGCACGTTGTATTCCATGCTGTAAAGACGCACCATTTCGCTGACCACAGAACTGTCTGCAGCTCCACCTGTCTTGATGTCCTTCTGCGACATGCGGTATATCGTCTCGGCAAGCTCGGTCTTGCCGGACTTGAGCGCCTTCGACATATCCGCCGCATAGGTAGGCTCGTAAAAGATAGCGTCGTATTTGTACTTAGCCTGCGGAACGACGGGAGAAATAACGTTGAGCGCCGCCGTGAATACATTGTTAAGATTGCGCACAGGCACACCCAGCGTCTGCGATACAAGGTATACCCAGTTGCGAGCGTTGCGCATGACCGCCTCGCTCTCCACCTGCTCACCTGAAAGTGCCTTAGCGCTCAGCTGATAGGTGGTGCGTACCGTGCCAATGCCGTCGTTGATGACGCTCTCGTACATATTGTCAATGTCATAGCCCGAGAGTAAAGACTCGGCGATCTGTCCCGCAACAGGTACAATTCCCACCACGTTGGCACTCGTCTCCAGCGCGATCTTGGCAACAAGGCTCTTTTTCTTTTCCTCGTCCTCGTCATCCTTGCCGCGCAGAGCTGCCCACAAAAGCGTCACAGCCGTCTCAAACGCCGCTGCCGCAACAATACCGCCCGACGACTTGGCAAGCTTCTTTTTGGAGTCTGACAGTATCTTCTCGGCGCGCTTGCGGTCCTCGTCCGATAGCTTGCCCGACTTTATAAGCCTGTCCGCCTCAACCGCGTCGGTAAGATGCGTGTACCACGCGGAGAACTTTTTCATAGGCGCCGATGTGAACATAGTGACCGTCTGCGCCAGCTTCTGGGGATGACGCTGCAGCGCACTCTTGGTGGTAGCGTCAGACGTGTCCTGAAAGCGCAGGATCCACTCGTCAAGCACCTTGCCCGCCGCATTCAGGTTCTGCTCCGAGCCCACCGCAAACCCTCTCGTCTCGGCAACGTAATATTGCGCCATGTTCCACATACGAAGGTTTACAAAGTAGTCACCCGCCTCAAGCCCCTTGAGCGTGTAGCTCATGACATCGTTGAGCTTGGCCGTAGTACCCTGTGCAAAATAGATCTCTGAGTTGTTTTTGCGTACCGATGCATAACGCGACTTCTCCAGCATCATATCCTTGTTTTCGGCAGGCGCATACGCCTTCATCCAGATGTGCGGCGGTACCTCCTCAACCATCTGCATAATGGTTGACCATTGCTTTGCTATAGAGGACGGATTAAGTCCCAGAGCCGCCACAACGTAACCGCCCTGCAGCTTGTCCAGTACCGTGTCAAACTCGGTCTTGCTGCCGATATTGCGCTTTTGTGCCGCATTTGCAAAATCGCCTATCCATTGATCAAAGCCGCCACGACCGTTCTTGGATGGCCATATGTATTCGTTTATGTACTTGCGTACCGTGTCAATGCCCTCGCTTGCACCCTCTATCAGCTTGTGATTGTAGACAAGACGCAGATTCTGCATTGGGATCGTAAGGTTTTTATACATGGCAAGCTGTCTGGAATGACGATCCAGCACAACAAGAATGTCGTTTATCTGAAGCTGCGCACGTGCACCCTTGACCGTGCTTTTGTTAAAGGGATAATTGCGAAGCGAAACGTCGTCAAGCCCTCTCATGTTAGCACCTATAAAGTCAAAATCAAACTCAAGCCCTGACCGTGCAATGGGGTAATAGAATCCGTCAAATACGTTGGTCGAGCCGTAATACCGGGTGTCGCTGGCTTGCTTGACCTTTTTTGAAGTGGTCTGATAGAAATTCGATATTTTGTCAATGAAAGCCTTGTCGGTAGCGCTGAACTGCGCATACATACCGTTTATAGCAGTCTGCATAGCCTGCTCCAGCTGAACGACAACGCCGTTGACTTCCTCATCGGTCATTCCCTCAAACTTGCCCGAATCAAGCCACTCGTCAATGGCATCCATATTGAAGCGGCGGCGCGAGAACTGCTCGCCCTTTCGCCCCTCGGCATCCGTCACTGATATGCGACCGAGCGCCAAAGCAGCTTTGGCTTGCTCACGCTTGGATGTGAGATATAAAGACGCCGCCTCGCCCTTGGTCAGCGTGATAGTGCGGCTCTTGGTCTCGCCCTTACCAAACGGTAGCGTATACGTGATGGTAACGCTGCCGTCCTGCCATTCCTTCCACCACGTTTTGTTTTTCTTTTTCTGATCTTGAATGAACTCGGTTATGGGCATCATCCATACCATCTGATCGTATTGAGCATCCAGAGAAGAACGCTGTATAGCGCGTATGCCCTTAAATAAGTGACCTGCGCCGAGTATGCCGTCCATTCGGTGCGCCACAGCCTCAGGCGAAATAACGTTGTAAATGCCGTACCGCAAAGCCTTTCCGAAGGTTGTACGCGCCAGCTTGCCCGCCGCGCCGCTAAAAGACTTGCGCATACCGTCCAGTTCGTCCGCTACGATCTTATCAGCGTCCACAGCCTCACCGTTTTCATTTATAAAGCGGTCTGTCAAAGTGTCAACCGCAAGTGCCGTTTTAAGTGCGGCAACGGTTGCCGCTATGTTGGAGTCGGTAAAATCCGTGTCGTTGCCCTCGGCAAATTCAATGATAGCTCGTGCGGTCTTGGGGTTTATGTGCTTGTAAAGCTCGTTGTCGCCCTCCTGCACCTGCTTATTCCACTCTTTGAGACTCTCCTCGGTCATATCCTTGGCAAAATTGTATAGCGAGGTCGCTTTTGACCTCAGATAAGAGGTAAATGCCTCGGCAAACGACTTTATAGCGCCAAACTGAACGTTAGCCCCTCTCGTGCGCATAGCCTTGGCTGCTTTGGTTACCTGCTTCCACGCTTCGCCCTCAAGCAAGCCGGCAGTCTTATATCGAAAATTACGCTGATCCACACGATTGAGCAGCATATGCAGCTCAGCCGTCTTGTGCTCGAATTGTGCCTCTGCTTCAGCTCGCGCACGTCTGCCCTCGGTCTTTTGCTTGGGCGTGACCTTGGCAAGCCTCTCGTATGCTTCATTAAGCATCTTGTATACTTTTTTGCGACGATCAATGTCACCAAGCCTCAGCTCGCGCCCTGCCTGAGCGTCAGCAGCCTCAATAAGATAGTCGGTGGTGGTCTCAAGAAAGCTCTGACGGTAATCGGCCTTGTAAACCTCCGCGCGGAAAGCGTTAAGCTGAGAGAACGCCGCGAACGCCGCATCTGAAACGTCGGTAAAGCCAAGCTTGGCTTCTTTGTTGATGGTATCTATCAGTGCCTTGATGTCGTCGTACTTGTAATAGTACGCATTGTAGTCACGGGCGCGGGTCTCGATGCGGGAGATCTCCGAGTCGCGAGCTGTCAGCTTGGCGGCACTATCTGCTTCAGATTTAAAGACAGCGTCAAGCTGTTCTGCAATATTTGGTGAGCCAAGCGCCGCCTGTATTTTTTCAAACACAGCTGCACGCATCGAGGACGGATACCTATATCGCACGTCATTGTAAAGCTTGCCGAGAATATCGTTGTATTCGCGCACCGCGTAGTTTGCGGCGTCCTTAAATGTTTCGTTACGATCCCTGAATGAAAAGACCTCATTTAATCGCTCGATAGTATATTGCGTGTCCTCAGCCACATCCTTACTGTATTTTTTCTTGACTTCGGCAAAAAGCGTTCCGTTTTTATCGTCAAATATCAGCTCGACCACAGATTTTTTACGAAGTGCAGCGATGATGCCGTGTAATTCAGCATATCGTTCATTGAGTTTTGTGATTTTAGGATCAAAAGACTGCGTAGCACGAACGGAAATTATCATATCACGCGCTATAAGCGTAGCAAGTGCGCGTTTTTGGCTATCATCCATCTTGGCAACTATAGCAGAGAGCCTTCCGGACGTGCCGCGCACGTCACCGGGAATGCTTGCGCCCAATTTGCTTCTCAATATGTCAGATAAAGCAGTCTTAAATATATTTCTGCCCTTTTGCACGTTGCTTTTGAATTTTGAAGGCTGCTTCACATCTTCGGTAATAGCTTCTTTGGCCGGTTCTGCGACATTTTCTGCCTCCCGCGCCGCCTGTTCCGCCGCTTCGGCATCGATATTGTGAGATTTTTTCGCCGAAGGTGTTGACTTTTCCGATTTTTGTGCTATACTATCAGTGAAGAAAGATGGATCGTTTAATACTGAAGGCACAGTGATGCTGGATGTGACTTGCGAAAAATCTTTCTTCTTGTCGTATATAACGACATTGTTTTTGTTTGTAAGCAATTCTTTTAGTTTGTAATCTTTTGGGGGATATACGGTCACAAACACATTGTACTGCCCGCTTTCATAGCCATTGATGTATACAGCGCGCTTAAACTCCCCCGTCAGCTCCAGCACTGCAAATGCTTTTCTGCCATTTTCAAGATCAAACTTTACAACTTCAACATATCTCGGCTCTGGATGTTCTTGAGTTTCTTGCTCATATACAATGTACAGCGGATTTGACATTGCCTCAATTACATTAAGTATTTCTTTGGGTTCAAGACGATTTGGAAGCCCGTCATCGCCATAGCCCTGTCGCTCCATAGCATTGATAGCTTTGCCGGCGCTCATGATCAAAGGATAATTTGGTATTACCTTATTTAGCTTTTCTTTTGCCCTTTGAATTACAATGGCTGGAGTGCTAATTCTAATGGGAATATATGTATTATCGTCATACATTCCATTTCCAGCATTCTCAAGCATTTCAAGCACGTCATCTCTTGTAACAGTACGAGGATCCAATTTTGTTGGGTCTTTTTTTGATTGCAATGCATGTCGCTTCTTTGTCCCACTTTCGCCTTTTGCCTCATTTTGGGACACCCTATCCGTCACGACCGCCTCATCCATCATCCGGATAAGCTTCTCGGTCTCCTCGATCTCAAGCCTGCCCGCCTTGCCGGCGCGGAGGTACTCAAGCATTTGCTTTGCTGTGTCTATCAGCTTGCCCATAAATGTACGGTTCTCGGCGTATCTGTCAAGAAAGCGCGGCGTCGCTAAGCGTCTGCCCAGCGCCTTCATTGCCACTTCCTCATCAACGTCCGGGTCACTCATGCCGGGGAACATACGGCGGTAGTCCGCCGCCCACTTGTCACGATCCTCTTTCTTTGTCGCCTTCAGGGCGGCTTTTTTTATTTGGTCAAAGCCCTCGGCGCCGCTGACCTCGTGGCCGATCTCATGCGCCAGCGTCTCGCGCAGCGTATCAAGATTGGTGGAAGTCACAATAAGGTTGCGCCCGATCTCACCCACGTTGGCGTGGAATCCCAGCTTGCCCTTGCCCACCTCGGCAAATATCACCTGCAAGCCCTCTCGGATGCGCATAATGTTGGAGACCGCGCTGACGATGCGCGCCTCGACGCCGCCCACCTGTGCACTCTCCACCCAGCGCAGTATCCTGCGCTTCGTGTCAATGTCCAGCGCGTCAAAGTTCTTCACCGCACGCCGCGCCGCGTTCATCGTAGACTGCTCAAAGCTGTTGCCGATCTGCGCTGCCTCGCCTTCGCCCAAAACAATATCATCGACACTTGTCGCCTGCTCGGCCGCGAGCGCACTCTCGACCGCACGTGCGCCGGCACTTCGTACGCTTGCGCTTGCGCTCGCCTGCGCCGCCAAATTTTGCGCCTGAGCCACCTTTTCGCGGTTGGCGATCACTTGCCCCTGAATCCGTTTAAATTCTGCCTCAGCCTGCTCACGCGTCAAAGAACGGTACCCGCGCGCGCTCTGCGAGTCGTTGCCGATGCCGATAGCATAGCTGTCCTCGCCCGTGCGCATGACGCGCATATAATCGCCCTCGGCGGTCTGAATATCACCCGCCGCTATCTTGAACGTGCCGCCGTTCTCGGGGAATACAGCGCCGTCAATGTCCTGTACGACACTCTTGCCGTCGGCAGTGCCCATCTTATCCGCATATATCTCGGCGTCAAATATCGCCGATTCGCGCATTGCCTGGCTGTCCGACATAAATACACCCGCCCAGCTCATAGCCGCCATGCGTGTGCGTATATCGTTTTTGTTTTCGTAAAAATCCTTGGCAGTGTAGTTCTTGGAAACCTCGCGGTTGCCGTCCTCATACGACATATATTTTGCCGCGCGCTCAGCCGTCGCCTCGTCCACCGACGCCAGACGCATAGCCTCGCGCTGCACCGAATACGATACCTCAAGTATGCCGCGGTAAGTCTTGATCTCGCCCAGATATATGGTAGCACCGCGCTCGTTGCCTGCAGCTACCGCCTTATCGTACATATCCAACGACTTCTGCAGGTTGACCAATATATCGTCCACCTTGACCGACTTGTTGTCTATCTTGAGGCTGTCTACCATGGAGCGCGTCTCCTTGATCAGCACCTCGGAGTTGCCCGCATCCACCACGCGCTTGCCTGAACGGTAAGCATACTCCGAGCTAATGCCCGATACCGCGCCGCCCATGACCGCACCGGATGCCAAACCTACAAGACCGGCATAGAAAGCCTGACCGAAGGACGTGGAGGCATTCTCATCGATCTTAAAGCCCCGCTTGAGACCGACGTCAATGTATTCGGATAAAAACTCCTCCAAAAACTCACCGCCGGCAGAGGATATCATATCCTTGGCAACACCCTTCCAGGCAGCCGACGCCGCCCACTTGTTCAGCGCCGCCGAGCCCAGCTTTGAGGATATGCTGGCACCCGCCTTGCCGCCGATCTTACTAAGTGCAGAACCTGCTTGACCAAGCACCAGCTCAAGCGTGCCCTCAATAACACCGGCCACAGTGCCGTAAGCCGCTTCTTTAAATCCCAACTCGCCTGTAATTTGTGTCGCCTCGCCGATCCCTTGCCCTATTGCTCCTGCATAATACCCGACCTTGCCTACGACGGGTATCATCATAGTCGCCGATTGACCAAGCCCCTGGCCAACATCACCAAAGAACGAGACGATCTTGTCGGGATTATAGTCGTCTCGAATGTCTTTGTGCCACTCGCCCACAACGTTGTCCTTGAAAAGGTTTTCTGCGTATCTTTTATTGCCTCCTATAAGTGCGCTCATGCCGTATACTAAATCAAACGCGCCTTCTGCCATGCCACCGGCACCCGCAGCTACCGACGCGCCAAAATAAGCAAGACCACCACCGAGGCCACCGGAATTTTGGCGACTTTTATAGGACTCTCCATATAGATTGCTTAATTTTTTCGAATCTGAGTTGAGGGGCGCGGTATAACCGGCCCCTGTTACAGTAAATAAATTTGTTAATTTCTTTTTCGACATAAATTGCCTCCGTCTTGATCAGCTGTAGTAATCAACGAGCATTTTATATGCTTCTGCAGAATGCTCTTTTGAGCCTGTATATCTCTTGTAAGGCTGCTCAAGCTCCATCCATGCTTTTTTGTAGTTGTCATATACGTATAGTTTACCGTTATGAGCCTTTATATCACCGGGATTTCCGGTGCCAAGATCAACGGACGCAGACTTTTTTGAAGTTTCAAGTGTCAATTGCTGAGTAGAAGGCTTATTCTCCGAGTTGTTGCCAAATGTAACCTCTATAGTCACACTGTCGGTGCCACGTCCTGCGACTGTAGTTGGTATAGATTTGACCACTTTCATCGTGTTTACAACCGATTTTTCCAGATCGCTCACTATGTCATTGTAATCGGGAGAATTTTTAAGAGCAAATATCATGTCGATTGCGGCTGTCATCGGCTCGTTTTCGTCGGCAACTCCGGTCAAATTGGCTATAACGACATCAGACATCAAGTCTGCGTAATCATCTTTTGTAATATCGCCCGACTTGTAATAATCAGATAGACTTTGCACATACGCCGCCGCATTTTCATCGGTGACATT
>JAZOVZ010000068.1:0-4172 GCA_045658965.1 Eubacteriales bacterium | reverse complement strand
GTCGCCTCCTTCCCATGCCAAGGCTTTGCATCAGCGGCTCAGCAGCGGATCACTCCTCTGCCAGCTTTTCCAGCTTTTTATGCATCTTAGTCAAGGTTCTTTCCACCGTACCGCCAAGATTTGCACACTTGGAAGCCACGGAATTCTTTTTGCTCTTGGTAATGTCACGCATCTTATGGTGCGGGCAATTCATGGGCACCACGTAGGCAACTGCCGGGTCGATTCTGACCTCGTTAAAGATCAGATCCAGCATTTCCCACGCAACGGGGTCACTCATATACTTGCGCTTGAGTGCGATCTCATAGTATGCGGGCTTGACCGATTTCTGCGATTCGGATGCCATGACCTCCATAGCTGCACCGATCATTTGCAGCTTATCCTCTGCTGCAGATGCGGGAACGGCAAATACCGTAAACTGGTCGTGGATCATCGTACCGTACCCCTCCTGCGCCTGATCGTACTTAGGCACGGGTGCAATACCGTACTGGATCTCCATACCGCGCACGTCGGGCTGCTCAACAGCTACCAGACGAATGGTATTCATGGCACATTCTCCTCTGACGAACATTTCGCGGATCTCATCCTGCTCCACGTTCAAGGATTTGACCGGGAACAAGAACGTTCCGCCGCAATCGTAAAACAGATACAGCACCTTATCCATAACGTCGGAGAAGCGAGCGATATCCAGCACGTACTCGTAATAGCCGTCCGCATCCTTCTCTACGATGGGCAAATGGCAGGAAGCCCAATACGCATCGGTATTGATACCCGTGCAGGAAACGAAGCCGAAGAAATCCCCGTCGTCCTTTTGGTTGTTACCGTTCTTATCCTGATAAAAATCCTGTGCAAGCTTTGCCTGATAATCCAGCGTCCACTCGTTATTGGCAATTGCCTCATAAGGATACGGGACCTTTTTGTTATCAAACGCGTCCTTGTTGAACATGGTCACGAATGCAAAACGGTACGTAGAGAGCGCGATCGCACCGGTAGCGGTATGCTGCGCACCTCCAAAGGACATGGCTTCGTTGTACTCCTGCATCCAATAGTCCTGATCCAGATCCAGATACTGGAGCTGCGCAAGGTTATAGAAGGTTCCCTCCAATGCAGCGGGAGTGGTCACGTAAACGGCAGCTGCCACCAGATCGTATTCATCCGAGCCCGATTTTACAATGCGCTTGATGGTATCGATCGGTACGTTTTCGTTCGCATCGTCAATGGGAGAGGATACGATATTCACGTTGAGTCGATCCGCCACGGTAATGTTTCTGTTGAACATGGCGTCGTTGACAGGGTCGGAATTGAGCTCCGGCACCGCAACCTCATCCCAAGTCCAGCCCATCAAGGCACGGTTGAGGATCACAATATCCTCACCGTTGAATTTCAGATCCTCGGGAATATTGTCCAGATATGCAGGCTCGGTCGATTCTTCCTCCGAAACCGTTTCGGCAGGCTGCTCCTGCGGTGTTTCCGCACAGGCAATCAACACTGTCGCCAAAGTGGCAAGCAATAACAGAAACGCAACGATCTTCCTCATAATAATATAGTCCTCTCTTCAAAATAATAGTGTCCGTATTTCTGATACGCAGTCAGTATACCATATTATCGTCCGCATTGTCAATAGCGATTGGCACTCTGCATACCATTTTGTACATTTTGCTATATACCGTCCGCACACCGTTCCCCCGCAACGCCCTCCTCTCAAGCAAAACGATCGGGCGCGTCCTCTTTCCATCCGTGTGCAATTCCCAAAACTCACGCAAATGTCAAAAAAAATGAAGCATAAATATTGATTTTGTCACAACTTTGTGATATAATTAACTAAGATTGACGTTTTGATATCGGACGGAGGTTGGGATATGAATCTTTTACATATGAAATATGCGGTTGAGGTTGCAAGACTCGGTTCATTGAACAAAGCAGCGGAAACGTTGATGATCGCACAGCCCAACATCAGCCGCTCGATCAAAGAGCTGGAGGCAGACCTTGGCATTACCATATTCCAAAGAAGTGCCAAGGGCATGGTGCTCACCCCCGACGGTGAGGAATTTATGGATTACGCGCGCGATATTCTGAGCCGCATGGACAAGCTGGAGCAATCCTACCGCGACGGCTCGCACAAAAAGCGCAAATTCTCGATCTCGGTCCCCCGTGCCTGCTATATTTCATCTGCCATAGCGGAATTCTCCAAAACCATTGGCGACGCGCCCGCCGAAATCTACTACAAGGAAACCAACTCCAAAAAGACTATACAGCTGCTCTTGGAGAACGAATGTAAGCTGGGCATTATCCGCTATGCGGAAAACTACGACAAGCATTACAAGTCCATGCTGGAGGAAAAGGGCTTGGTGGGTGAGTTGGTGGTGGAATTTTCCTACGTGCTGATCATGAGCCGCGATAACCCGTTGGCAAGCAAGGAAACCATCACCTACGACGATCTTTCCACTTATATTGAGATCGCGCATGCAGATCCCTACGTACCTACGCTTTCCATGTCCAAGGTGTTCCGCGAGGAGCTTCCCGATAAGATCGGGCAGCGCATTTTCGTGTATGAGCGCGCCAGCCAGTTTGATCTGCTCTCGGAAAATCCCAAGACCTTTATGTGGGTATCCCCCGCCTCGCAGCAAATACTCGACAGATACAACCTTGTACAACGCGTTTGTGAAGGTAACAAAAAGATTTATAAGGACGTTTTGATATACCACAAAGGATATAGGCTTTCCAAGCTGGATAAGGATTTCATCACGGCACTTTGCGATGCCAAACGCAAATTCATCAAATAAACGCCTTTTGAGAGAGGAAAACGCCATGATCTGTCAATCGCATTTTCCCATGACAACACAAAAAAACACCATTTTGGGGCAACCTGATCGATAAGATCGGGTTGCCTCTTTATATCGATAAAGCAATTATCGATTTGTGTTATATCGATATGCATAATACCGATATAACAATTTCATAATTCCCAAAGCACCGATGATGTGATAGAATATATTTGTAAAACAACAAGGAGGTGGCACATGAGCGGATATTCTATCCCCAAAGCAACGCTGGGAAGACTCCCGCAATATCTGTCGTACCTGAAGGGTCTGCCCGAGATCAAGGGCGCAACCATTTCGGCAACGGCAATTGCAAAAGGACTTTCTCTTGGTGACGTACAGGTACGAAAGGATCTTGCAGCCGTCAGCGGTACGGGCAAGCCCAAGGTCGGATACGAACGCGAAGCACTGATATCCGATATTGAGCACCACCTCGGCTACCAAAAGCTGACGAGTGCGGTTTTGGTGGGTGCCGGAAAGCTTGGCAGGGCGCTTTTGGATTTTGACGGCTTTCTCGAATACGGCGTCAAAATCGTCGCAGGCTTTGACTGCAACGAGCATGCCATCAAAATCGGCAAAAACGCCACCGAGATCCTGCCCATCAAGGATCTGAACAGCTACTGCAGTCAGCACAACGTCAAGCTGGGCATCATCACGGTAGGTCAGGGCTCGGCACAAGAGGTTTGCGACGCGCTGGTGGCAAGCGGCATTCGTGCGATCTGGAATTTTGCACCGTGCTCGCTCAACGTGCCCGCAAACGTAGCCTTGAAGCAGGAAAATCTTGCGCTTTCTCTGGCGCATCTTAAAAGTCAAATCAGTAATTAATTTTTTAGGAGGACATATAAAATGGACACCAAAGTTTATCAGATCGTTGACAGTGTAGACGCTCTGCACGAGGCTCTTGCACGCGTAAGAGCTGCACAGAAGGTTTACGCAACCTACACCCAGGAGCAGGTTGACAAGATCTTCTTGGCTGCCGCTACCGCCGCAGACAAGGCACGCATCAGCCTTGCAAAGCTCGCTGTCGAAGAGACCGGCATGGGCATCGTAGAAGACAAGGTCATCAAGAACCACTATGCTGCCGAGTACATTTACAACAAGTACAAGGAAACCAAGACCTGCGGTGTGATCGAGGAGGACAAGACCTTCGGTATTACCAAGATCGCAGAGCCTATCGGTGTTGTTGCAGCAGTCATTCCCACCACTAACCCCACTTCTACTGCTATTTTCAAGTGCTTGCTGGCTCTGAAGACCCGCAACGCTATCATCATCAGCCCCCACCCCAGAGCAAAGAACTCCACCATTGCAGCTGCTAAGCTGATCTTAGAGGCTGCAGTTGCTGCAGGTGCTCCCGAG
>JAZOVZ010000067.1:0-5934 GCA_045658965.1 Eubacteriales bacterium | reverse complement strand
TTCGGTTCTCTTGAACACGCCTGCGTCCTTTAGAACCTCAAGGAATACTTCGCCAATTTCTTGCTCCAAAATACCTCGCGCGTTTTCTGCACAAAATTCGGGATGCTTTGCGAGCACCTCGGTCGCCCATTTGGCATGATGTGTCAGTTCGGGGAGTGCGTAAAGGCTCTGACCTGAGACCATCAGCTTTTCAAGCATTCCAATCTCTCTTGCCAGTCTTGCCGGGAGCACGGCAAGACCCATCACCTCGATTAAGCCGATATTCTCTTTCTTGATGTGGTGGAGAAGGGGATTGGGGTGAAATACACCCAAGGGTCTGTCCTTTGTAGTAAGATTGTTACGGAGCACCAGATCGCAAACGTAAGTGTTACCATTCTTTCTTGCGATCGGTGTTACCGTATTGTGCGGATTTCCATCGGTTTCCGCAAAAATAAGTGCCGAAGCATCACTGTATTCTCTCCAAGCTTTCAAGACGAGATTGGAGCATTTTGCAAGTGCCTCTCGGCTCTCGCTCTCCAAGCGAATGACCGACATAGGCCACTTGACGATGCCTGCTTTGACCTCCGGGAACTTCGGAATCTCAAAGCGCTTCTCCACCTCGGCTCTTTCCATTGCGAAAGTGTATCTGCCGCCCTGGAAGTGCTCGTGAGTAAGGATTGAGCCACCTACAATGGGGAGATCCGCATTGGAACCGACAAAGTAGTGCGGAAAATAATCAACGATGTCAAAGAGCTTGCCGAAGACCGTTTCATCAATCTTCATCGGAGTATGCTTGGTATTGAAAACGATGCAATGCTCGTTATAATACCCGTAGGGAGAGTATTGGAACTCCCACGCTTCGCCTCCGACCTCGATTGGAATCGGTCTTAGGTTCTGTCTTGCAGGATGCTTTGCATTACCGGCAAAGCCTGCGTTTTCTGGACAAAGCTGACATTTCGGATAAGAGGCTGCTCTCTGCTTTTTGGCAGCGGCAATATCTCTCGGGTCCTTTTCGGGCTTTGAAAGGTTGATTGTGATATCAAGCGTACCGTATTCGGTATCATACGTCCACTTAAGGTCCTTTGCGATGCGACCGGCTCTGACGTAATTGGCGCTCTGACTGTATCCGTAGTACCAATCGGTTGCTGCCTCGGGGCTTTCGCTGTATTTCTTTTGAAACTTACGAATTACCTCGTGGGGCATTGCCGTCATAAGCCCCATGATCTTTGTATCAAACAGGTCTCGGGAATTTGCCGTGTTCGGAATGATGCCCTGCTTACACGCATAATCGACGAGAGGAGTCAGAAGGTCGTCGATGGATTCAGACACACATTCGGATGCACTTTCCTTCCAATCCGTAAGATGCAGCGCATCCATGATCGCGTTGCGGACCACGTAAACATCATCTTCGGTGATCAATTTGTTCTTGATGCCGTAGTTCAGCAGATTCTGAACTGCTCCACAGATCATATCAATCCCCCCTTGTTCAAACTTGGTTGTAGCCGTTCGGGTGGGTTGAATGCCATACCCATGCGCTTCTGATGATATCCTCAAGGCTTGTGATTTGGGGTTCCCAACCAAGCACGGATTTTGCCTTTTCTCCGGAAGCAACAAGTCTTGCGGGATCTCCCGCTCTGCGCGGAACCTCGACTGCCGGAATCGGATGACCGGTTACCTTTCTTGCAGTTTCAATAACCTCGCGTACCGAATAGCCAACACCGTTTCCGAGATTGAATACGTTGTTCTCGCCGCCCTTCATCAGATACTCGACTGCAAGGATATGTGCCAGGGCAAGATCGGTAACGTGAATGTAATCACGGATGCAGGTTCCGTCGGGCGTATCGTAATCGGTTCCGTAGATTGAGACGCTTTCTCTCTTTCCGTTCGGGACTTGAAGCACAAGCGGAATGAGGTGGCTTTCAGGATTGTGCGCCTCGCCAAGCTTTCCGCTCTTATGTGCGCCGCAAGCGTTGAAATATCTGAGAGAAACGTATCTGAGCTTGTATGCGTTAGCAGACCATTTCATCATCTTTTCCATCGCAAGCTTGGTTTCGCCATACGGGTTTGTGGGACAGGTTCTGTCCGATTCGAGAATCGGAATGTTCTCGGGCTCTCCGTAGGTTGCCGCAGTTGAGGAGAAGACGATTTTATCTACTCCGTTATCGATCATCGCTTGAAGAAGCACCTTGGTTCCGTACAAGTTGTTCTCGTAATACTTCAGAGGATTTGTTACGCTTTCTCCTACGAGAGAGAAGGCTGCGAAATGGATCACCGCGTCAATTCTTTCCTTCTTAAAGAGATTGTTTAAGAAATCGTAATCACGGATATCTCCCTGATAAAAGATTGCTTCCTTCGGTACAGCCTGCTTGTAGCCGGTTATGAGATTGTCTGCGATAACCACCTCGTGTCCTTTTTCAAGAAGCTCTACTGCGGTATGCGAGCCGATATATCCGGCGCCGCCCAAAACCAGAAGTCTCATGTCTATCACCCCTTATTTCAATTTTGTTCTTTTGTAAATTAGAGTCCTCTCTCGTTTTTCCACGCTTCAACCTTGTCTTCAGAGATACGCTTAATGCTCTCCTTCGCGTGGATCGACTCTTCGCCACCGTTGAGATAAACAAAATATTTTCCGTTCGCGGTGACGTACAACGTTTCTTCGTAGCCGGTAGGATCTCCAAAATTACCTACCGTATGTTTTGCTACTACGTTAGCAGCTTCGGTATCGTACTCTACTTTGCATATAATCTTCTTCATGATTTTTCTCCTTATTTATATTTTTACTTTTATATTTTTACTTCGATACCGCCAACAGGTCTGATGATCAGTCTGTGGCAGGTGTCCGCTCCGAAAATCTTTTCCATCGCTCTGACGTACTCACTAACGAGATCGTTCGGGACAAAGGCTTGAATGGTGCCGGCAAATCCGCCGCCGTGAACTCTTACGGCTCCGCGTCCCTTCAAAACCATCTTGCTAATCATGATTGCCAGGGGAAGATCCTGCTTTGTGGGATGCTTGGTGGAATAGAGATTTTGGAGAAGGGAGGCGGAGGACTCACCGGATTCGTTTACAAGCTCAAGGAACTTTTCGAAATAGCCGTTTTTGAGTGCAGACGCCTCCATCTTAGCGCGCTTGGTTTCAGAGAAGAAGTGCGCTGCTCTCATGACCGCTCTGTCGGTTGTTACCTCACGCAGCTTCGGTATGCTCTCGTAGAATTTGTCCTCATCCACACGGCTGAGAACCTTTTCTCCGAAGAATCCTGCAATGGCTTCCATCTCTTCTCTGATTGCCACATAATCATCGGTAAGATCCTCGTGACTGCTTTTCGTATCTGTAATGCAGAGCGTATATCCGCTCTTGCTGAAATCGTAATCAATAGTATCTATGATAGGATTTGCAACGTCGGAGAAATCAATTCCAACAAGTCCTCCGTATGCCGATACCGTTTGATCGAGCAGACCGCATTTTTTACCGAAGTAGGTTGTCTCGGCAAACCAGCCGATCCTTGCGATCTCAAGTGCATTACATCTTTCCTTATTATATTGCTCGTCGATGATGGTGCAAACAAGGGTTTCGAATGCTGCCGAGGAGGATATACCGCCACCGCATATAACATCAGAAGTACAGTAAGCATCAAAGCCGCCAACCGTAACCCCCTTTTCCATAAATTTTGCCGCAATTCCTCTGACGATTGCCGCCGTACCGAGCTCGCCCGGGTGGGGCTTGGTATCGTCAAGTGCGATCGTTACCATATCGAATCCCTCGGACTTGAGGTTTATGTAGCCCTTATTATGAAAATGTACGATTGCGATAGCATCGAGGTTAACCGCTCCTGCAAGGACACTTCCCAACTGATGATCGGTGTGATTGCCTCCGATCTCGGTTCTTCCGGGTGCGGAGTAGATTGTTACGTCAAGTCCTTCTCCGAAAAACTCCTCAAACTTTTCGATTGCCCTTTGATATCTTTCTCTCTGTCCTTCATAATAATTGCCGTAAAGCGTTTCAAATAAAGGAATCTTTTTATCATTCTGAAGCTTTGAAACTATTTCTTTTGTTTCCATTTTTAGCACCTCGAACAAATTGAGATGTCGAACATCTCTTGTTTTCGTTAATATAATATCACAGAATCAAGTGGATGAAAATTGACACGACAAAACAAAAGATGGACAAAACAGTATTTTCTCTTGCGTTTTAGACCAATTTGATGTATAATATTGAAAGGGGTGATTTTAGCCCACAAATGTAAGGAAGGAGCTATATTATGTATACCAATCTTGCTTATTTAGGCGAAGCCCATGAAGATATTGTCGATACCGGCAAACCCATTCTCGTGACCGCTGCAGGCTACTACCGTGTTCATACAAGCCCTGTGATTGAAACTGACCGTCCTAACGGTCGCGGTGATTATCAGCTTCTTTATATCAGCACAGGAAAGCTTCATTTATACGTTAACGGCGAGGAGCGAATTATAACAAAGGGTAATATGCTACTCTTCCGTCCCGGTGAAACTCAGATATATAACCTCTATGCTGCAGACAAGCCTGAGACCTATTGGGTCCACTTTACAGGCTCTGACGTGGATCTGCTTCTCGATTACTACGGAATGCCAAAGGACGAGAACGTGTTCTTTACGGGAACGTCGCCCGACTATCAGTGGCTCTTCAAGCAAATGATCCAGGAACTCCAGCTCTGCCGCGTCAACTACGAAGACCTGCTCAATATGAACCTGCGCCACATTTTTCTGATGATCAATCGATTCTTGAAGGAGGGAACCGAGCTTGATTCGGATGCTCTTGATGAAGTTGAACGCGCAACACACTATTTCAATGAGAACTACAACTTAAACATTTCCATTAAGGATTATGCAAACGAGCGCCATATGAGTGACTGCTGGTTTAACCGAACCTTTAAGCATGTCACAAAGGTTACTCCGATGCAGTATATTATTCAGCTTAGAATAACGAATGCTCTTAACCTTCTTGAGTATACCAACTACAATATTATCCAGGTGGCGAATGCTGTCGGATATGACGATGCCTATTATTTCAGCAGACTTTTCAAAAAGAACGTAGGCGTCTCACCCACCGAATACCGAAAGCGAAAAGATAAATAACGTAGAAAAGCGGGATTTTCAATGTCCCGCTTTTTTCTTATATAAATGGTAGAGTTTTTCGCATGTATTTGTGTCCTTCAAATGAGTTAAATACAGTATTTTAATCGTTGATTATTTGACGGTCTGCGCCTGTGCAATTTTGTGCATTAAATTGGCGCTTAATGCACGGTGTAATATTGTTTTGTCCATCTTTTGTTTTGTTGTGTCAATTTCATTTTTTCGACGTCCGTGCTATAATACATACGGAAAATGCAAAAAGACTACCCAAAACGAGGGAATCTTTGAGGGCATAAGGATCAATAAAACGGTATTTAATTTTAAGGAGGACATACACTATGGAACTCAAGAAATACGAAATCGTTGACAGCGTAGACGCTCTGCACGAGGCTCTTGCACGCGTAAGAGCAGCACAGAAGGTTTTCGCAACCTACACCCAGGAGCAGGTTGACAAGATCTTCTTGGCTGCCGCTACCGCCGCAGACAAGGCACGCATCAGCCTTGCAAAGCTCGCTGTTGAAGAAACCGGCATGGGCATCGTAGAGGATAAGGTCATTAAGAACCACTATGCTGCCGAGTACATTTACAACAAGTACAAGGAGACCAAGACCTGCGGTGTGATCGAGGAGGACAAGACCTTCGGTATTACCAAGATCGCAGAGCCTATCGGTGTCGTTGCAGCGGTTATCCCCACCACCAACCCCACCTCTACTGCTATTTTCAAGTGCTTGCTGGCTCTGAAGACCCGCAACGCTATCATCATCAGCCCCCACCCCAGAGCAAAGAACTCCACCATTGCAGCTGCTAAGCTGATCTTAGAGGCTGCAGTTGCTGCAGGTGCTCCCGAG
>JAZOVZ010000066.1:0-36074 GCA_045658965.1 Eubacteriales bacterium | reverse complement strand
CCTTTATAACACGCATCCGTAGGGGAACATTCCATATGCTCCCGTGGATTTTGCGGGCGATTCGTGAATCGCCCCTACGGGGGTGCGGGCAAAGCGGTGCGGTTGACCGCTCGGGTATAACGCTCTGAATCTTAAGTATTCGCGTTCCCCTTCAGTCGCTGCGCGACAGCTTCCCCCCGGGGGACGCCTTTATAACACGCATCCGTAGGGGAACATTCCATATGCTCCCGTGGATTTTGCGGGCGATTCGTGAATCGCCCCTACGTGCCCATCGGGCTCGCATTCGTGCGCCCGTAATCGGAATCTCATGCGAACATCTTGACAGAAATTCACGTGCGCAGTATAATGAAAGTACCGAACCGCTGTGCGTAATACGTAACGCAAAGGAGATCATCATGAAAATCATCATCAAAAAAGTCGTACTGTTTACCGCCTTACTGGCGATCCTTACATCCGCCGTGCTTTGCCCGATCTCTGCGGCAGGTATGTCCATGCCCAAATCCATGCTTGCTTTGGGTGACTCCCTGACCACGGGCTACGCCCTGCCCGATTACGTGGACGAAAACGATCCTTACGCCTGCAATTCCTACGCCAACCTCATCGCGGCTGCCATGGGACTTGAGGGTGGCAGCACCTATATCAACCGCGCGGTCAACGGAGACACCAGCAGCGACCTTGCAAGTCGCCTTCCCGGTATGCAGGGCGACGTGCAAAAGGCAGAGCTGATCGTCATTTCCATTGGCGGCAACGACATGGACAGGCTCATCCCCCTGATTCTGTATAAGGTTACCGGTAAGCAGATCACCGAATATTCTCAGATAGCACAAGCACTGCAGGGCATCACTCCCGAAGCCTACGCAAGCCTTGAAAACGATGCCGAGGTGCAGGGTGCGATCACGGACGCAGTTGCCAAACTTAAAGTCAATCTCAAAACGGTATCCGACATGATCAAGGAAAACGCCCCCGATGCACGAGTCATTTTCCTGCAGCAATACAATCCCCTGCACGTGCCGGGCTTTAGTGATTTTGCAGCATTCTCCCAAAAATCTTTGGATGCAGCCAACGCTGCCGTGGCAGAGAATGCCCAAAGCTACGGCTTTGAGGTGCTGGACGTTCCCTCTATCATCAACAGCCGCGCCGCTGAACTGACTAACATTCAAAAATTCGACATTCATCCCAACGAACAAGGACATTTGGAGATTGCAAAGCTTCTGGCTGCGCATCTCGGTATCTCTCTTGATCCCTCGGAAAACACAACGGCAGAAACCACGGCAGCCCCCGAAGAAACCACCGAACAGCCCACGGTGACGACCGACACTTTTGAAAGCGAGGCACCCACCGAAACCGATTCCGCGACCGAGTCTGCCACATTGCAACCCTCCGCACCCGCGCAAAATAGCGGCTGTCAGTCCACTCTGCTCGGCTCTTCCCTGTTATCGGTTCTGCTGTGTGCGGCACTTATCCTGAAAAAAAGCAAATAAACAGCAATCACCCGACAAGCCTTTGCTTATCGGGTGATTCTTTTTATTCCTTTATCTCAATACCGTACATGCCCGCATATCTGTACACCTCTTCCATTTGAGATGCAAAGTACCAGCGCTGCTGAAAATACAGCTGTCCTTGTCTGTCTGCAAATGCATCAACGGGCGTGCCGTCGGGCTTTGAGGCATGGCTGATAACTTTCTTTCCTGCATCCAGAATGCGGCAAAGCAGTTCCTCATGGTTCTTGTCTGCGTTACCGGGACTGGGCACCCATTGAATGCCCTTGATGCCATCCATGCCGAGGATGGTATCCAGATGCACCAGCTCACCCTCACCGTCCAGATGATACACCGCGTTATACATCCGATCCGCCGAGGAGGAAAGCTCGGACGCGACGAAGGTTTTGAACATATCCGGACCGATCATGAAGGAGAAATCCGATTGCAGAATGTAGCCGGGGCGTTCGTGATACAAGCCGTACCAATGCGAATACCCCTGTGCTTCGCCCTCCATGATGGCGTTGAATTTATCAAAGTACGTAAACCACAGCTGCTGCAGCTCACCCACGCAGCGCAGCACCTCGTCGGGCGCGTCGTAGAGATCCATGAGCAGATTTTCCGCACCGCGAAAGCTTTGCAAAACGTCCATGATACCGCCAAGATCGGTCATGCCGATCACGACGCTGCCGTGCCATTTCTCCATAGCCGCCTCGTAAAGGTTGGCGATACGGCGGTAGTAGGGACTGTTCTCGTCAAATTCAAAATGCAGGTCCTCAATGGGGATATCCTTGCGAGGCGGCTCAAACCACACGGTCTGGGGTGTGGCGCGAGGCGTACAGCCAAGAAACGCAGCAAGCACTCCGGGGCCGAAGCGTTGCGTATAGAACATGGGAAACGCTTCCCCGTGCCAGCGGTGGGTATCGGAAGCCACGTCAAAGGCGTCAATGAATTCCTTTGGGTTGATGCTCGTATCCCACGCGGTCGTAAAGCCAAGCGGAAGCTGATTTGCCTGTGCTTCCCCGCCGTGCCCAACGGTCAGAATAGGCACGATGGGACGCTCAAGCTCCCCTGCCCACCATTTTCTGTAGGTCTGTCGCAAAGTTTCGTACTGCCCCTTATCAAAATGGATCGCCATACCAAACCCTCACTTTCTATCGAGTATATCCATTATAGCATACACCTTGCAAACTGTATATAGGTTTGCGAAAAAATTCAGTCTTTTTTGCCAAGTTTTTTTGATTTTCTATTGAATTTTTTATGCAGAACCATTATAATGAAGATAGCGCGATTCCCCTAATTTTATCAATATCAGGAGAACGATATGATCTACGAAAAAAACACAAAGCAAGCAAAGCTTGACCGTGAGCTTTTCAAAAATCCGACAGCCGAATACCGCGGCACACCTTTCTGGGCTTGGAACTGCGAGTTGGAAAAGGAGGAGCTGCTCCGCCAGATCGACATTTTTAAAGAGATGGGACTGGGCGGCTTCCACATGCATTGCCGCGCGGGCATGTCCACCACCTATCTTTCCGATGATTTTATGGACTTGGTCAAAGCCTGCACCGACCATGCAGAGCAAAACGATATGCTCTCCTGGCTGTACGACGAGGACAAGTGGCCCTCCGGCTTTGCGGGCGGCTACGTGACCAAGGATCCCGCGTTCCGCCAAAGATACCTGACCTTTACTACCTCCGCAAACGTGCCCGCGACCCAAGATCCCGTGCTGATTGTCAAATTCGACGTGGTGTTGGGCAAGGACAAGTGCCTTGCATCCTACCGCAAGGTGCAGGACGGTGACGCGATCGAAGGTACGCTGTGGTACGTCTGGCGCGAGATTGCAGGCAATTCCCCTTGGTATAACAATCAATCCTACGTAGATACGCTCAACAAGGCGGCGATCGACAAGTTTGTTGAGATCACGCACGAGCGTTATAAAGAGGCTGTCGGTGACCGCTTTGGTACGGTCGTGCCCGCCATCTTTACCGATGAGCCGCAGTTTACGCGCAAGGGCACTTTGCAGTTTGCCGAGAGTAAGCACAACGTGCACCTACCCTGGACCGACGACCTGGAGGATACCTTCAAGGCGGCTTACGGCGACTCGCTGATCGACCATCTGCCCGAGCTTTTGTGGGATCTGCCGAACGGCGAAATTTCGCTGACCCGCTATCACTACCACGACCACGTTTCCGCACGCTTTGCAGAGGCGTTTGCAGATACCTGCGGCGACTGGTGCGAGGCAAACGGCATTGCGCTGACGGGTCACATGATGGAAGAGCCTACGCTGCACTCACAGACCGCTGCCATTGGCGACTGCATGCGCTCCTATCGCGCGTTTGGCATTCCCGGTATCGATATGCTGTGCGCATCCTTCGAGTTCACCACGGCAAAGCAATGCCAATCCGCGGTGCATCAATACGGTCGCCCCGGTATGATGAGCGAGCTTTACGGTGTGACGGGCTGGGATTTCGACTTCCGCGGTCACAAGCTGCACGGTGACTGGCAGGCGGCTTTGGGCGTGACCGTGCGCGTGCATCACCTTTCCTGGGTCTCCATGAAGGGTACGGCAAAACGCGACTATCCCGCCTCCATGTCCTATCAATCTCCCTGGTACACGCAGTACGCCTACGTGGAGGATCACTTCGGACGCGTGAACACCGCGCTGACCCGCGGTACACCGCTTGTCAAGGTAGGCGTGGTGCATCCCGTGGAAAGCTACTGGCTGCATTGGGGTCCCAACGAGCAGACCCAACTGGTGCGCGACAAGCTGGACGGCAACTTCCAGCACGTGACCGATTGGCTGCTGCGCGGCAACATTGACTTTGACTATATTTGCGAATCCACACTGCCCGACCTTTGCCCCCAAGGCTCTGCTCCCCTGCAGGTGGGCAAGATGGCTTACGACGTCATCATCGTGCCCGAATGCGAAACGCTGCGCTCTACCACCCTGGCACGCCTTGAAGCGTTCAGGGCTGCCGGCGGTAAGCTTGTATTCATGGGCGACGCTCCCAAATACGAGGACGCAAAGCCCAGCGCACGCGGTAAGGCACTCTTTGTCGCATCCAAACAGATCGCATTCTCGCGCGGAGCGCTGCTCGAAGAGCTGTACGATGACCGCACGGTTGAGATCCGTACCGCAGCGGGCGGCTACACCACCGACCTCATCCACCAGATCCGACGCGATACGGACGGCTGTTGGCTGTTCATCTCGCATGCAAACGAACCCTATAACAAGCAGGTCTCCTTCGGTGCAGCACTGGTTCACGTGTACGTCAAGGGCAAATACAAGGCGCAGCTGTGGGATACCCAGACCGGCGAGATCAAGCCCGTACGCTACAGCAACCGCACCGGCGGCAAGACGCACATCATTCTGAACCTCAACGCATACGACTCCGCGCTGCTTTACTTGGAGGACACCGACGAGAACGACGGCTACGAGCCCGTAGCCGAAGCCGCTCCCACGCCCATCAGCATTCAGCGCGCAACGGTTGGCTACGACGCATGGGCAGGCGCGCCCACCGCGCCCGTGGCAAATATTCCCGCAACAGTGCCCTTTACCCTGTCCGAGCCCAACGTGCTGCTGCTTGACACGGTAAGATACGCGCTGGACGATGCGCCTCTCAGTGCCCCCGAGGAAATTCTGCGTGCGGATGCCGCTATCCGCCGCCAACTGGGCTACCCCGCAGGCAAGGCGCAGCCCTGGGTCATTCCCAACAAGCCCGCAGAGCATACCGTCACGCTGGAATACACCGTTCACAGCGATATCGATTACGCAGATCCCTACCTCGCGCTCGAGGACGCAGACATTGCAACGATTCTCTGGAACGGTGAACCTGTCACCGCCAAGCCGGACGGCTACTACGTGGATAAGTCGATCTGCAAGGTCGCACTTCCCGCGCTGCGCAAGGGCGAGAACGTGCTGCGCGTGACCATTCCGTTTGCCGAGCGCTCCAACTGCGAGGCAATGTATCTGCTTGGCAACTTTGGCGTGCAGATCATGGGCAGACTTGCCAAGGTCGTGCCGCTGCCCGAAACGCTGGGCTTTTCCGATCTGACCTATCAGGGCCTTCCCTTCTATGGCGGCGAGGTCACCTACAAGATCCCCGTTTCTTGCGAGACCGATTGGAATGCAGTGATCAAGGTGCCGCACTTTGACGCTGTCGTGACCACGATCAGCGTGGACGGCAAGCAACGTGCGGTGATCGCATACCCGCCTTATACTGCAGATCTCGGTACGCTGCAGGCAGGTGCGCACACCATCGGTGTGACCGCCTATATCTCGCGCCGCAACTGCTTTGGCGACGTGCATAACGCAGACGAAAAGCACCGCTGGCAGGGTCCTCCCGCATGGGTGACCTCGGGCGACGCCTGGACATACGAATACCGCCTGCGCCGCACGGGTATTCTGACCGCACCTGAGATCTTTAAGAAATAAGCCCATGGGCGGCAAATCTTAATTTTCATTAAGATTTGCCGCCTTTTCTTGACGTGCACGTCGACTTGCACTATAATAAACGTGAATCCAAATTAGCGGAGGCTACGTATGGAACGGCTCTCTTATACCCTGCAAAATTTCTTTACACACAAGGACTTTTTGGTGCGCGACAATCTTGTCGGCATGCTGTTTTCCCCCTTGCACCTTTGTCTTTCGACTGTATTCTTGGCAGCGATCATACTGATCGCGATCAAGCTGCGCAGGCTGGAGCACAAAAAGATCAGGAACATCATGGCTGTGCTTTGGGCGACCATGACTCTTTGGGAAATCGTCAAGATCACGTGGGAAAGCGTGGGCGGCAACGAGATCTCGTTTGAATGGGGCGGCATTCTCCCTTTATACCCCTGCAGTATTTTTATGTACGCCATGCCCTTTGCGCTTTGGGGCAACGAATATATGAAAAAAGCGGGCTGCGGCTACCTTTGCACGCTGGGACTTTTGGGCGCCGCCATCAATTTCTTTTATCCTGCCAACGTGCTCTCTAACTATTCCTGCCTGTCCTTTGCGGGCGCGCATACCATGCTGTTCCACGGTGTCATGATGTTCTGTTTTGTGCTCATGCAGACCTCGGGCTATCACCGCTACACGCATCTGGCAAAGCCTTGGGAGCTGCTCCTGCCCGCCATCCCAACACTACTCGTATCCATCCCTGCCAATCTGGTCAACTACTCCCCCATCGGCTCGGATTACATGTTCTTCAAATGCAATTCCTTCTTCCTACCCGCCCTGTTCGGTTGGCTGGAGGACTGGCAATCCACAGTGATTTTGTACGTGCTGTACCTGCTCTTGCCCGTGGTATTTTATCTCCCGGGCATGCTGTATACGCATCACAAGCACAAAAAACAGCTCACCGTATAAACCGCAGAGGTCCGAATCTGTCCGGACCTCTGTTTTTTTGGCAAAACCGTTATGGCACAATGGATAAAAACGTCTTTTGCTTTTCATGCAGAACGCTGAAAAACAGGCGGCTCTATTGACGCGCGCTATTATTATATGGTAAAATAAAGAGCTTTACAAATTATGAAGGCGAGGTAAACATATGAAAAAAAGACTTTTTGCTGCGGTAGCTTTTTTGCTGCTCGGCGCTATGTTGCTTGGCACGCTTGTTGCCTGCAAGGATAAGCCGCTGCCGGATGATCCTACTGAAGACGTGACCACAACTCCGGAAGAGGAAAAGGCGCCCGTGCGCGAATCGATCCTGACAGGTGACTATGCCGACCTGATCGAGAACGCCAAGTGGCTGGAAAACGGCGTCAACGCCTATTTCACCACGCCTTCGCGTGACGCTTACTCGGTCACCAACCAAAGCATGAAGCTCAATTACAGCTTCGACCCCGAAAAGCCCCAGCTGGTCACCTCGCTGACCACGCCCGGCGGTAGGCCCTACCTGACCGACACCATGGACGTTTACGTCAAGATGGAGGACGGCAATACTTACTATGCCTCCGGCAGCTCGACTGCAGGCACGGCAAACATTTACAGACTTGGCTATTACTACTATGACGTGCACCTTGCAGATCAGGACTTTATCAACTCCGTTCAGGTGAGCAACGAAAAGGAGCTCAACCTGCAAGCCTTGAAAAAGTCCCACGATATGACCGAGCCCACCGTCACGGACGGCGTGCTGTCTGCCACCGTCACCAGCTCTACCGACGCCTATATTTACGGTAACGTCAAATTCCGCACTGCTGACGCCAACAATCTGCAAGTGACCATGCGCACCACGAACGTCTCCGAGATCCAGCTCTACCTCAAGATCGACTCGGACGATTTCAACGATACGCGTTGGGTCAGACTCCCCGTCAACAACGACGGTGAATGGCACACCTACAATTTCCCGCTCAACGAGGGTACCGTGACCGATTACACAGGCACGGTCAACGCAATCCGCTTTGATTTCATCAGCACATCGGGAGACACGGTTGAGCTCAAGGATCTCAAGATCAACAAAACCAAAACCGACGGCGCCCCTCCCCTGTACCTTGACAGAACCCTGCACGTATACTCCGATAAGATGAACCACGTTGTGCGCATCTGCGCATCGACCGACACCACCGGCATTGCCGAGATCGGTCAGATCACCGCGCTCTCTGCCGATACCGTGGAAAAGCTGATCGTCAAGGATGCAAACGGTGAGCACACCTCGCTTGACGGCGTTGACTGGGCAACTGCCGAGTATGTGGCGTTTGATATCAAGAACGTTGGCGTGCTGGGCTATATTCTGCTCAAGGATGCCTCCAGCGGCAGCATGCAGGTCACCTTGGCGGACGGCAAGTACACCATCGTACAGACCCGCACCCCCGAGAACGGCACCATTCTTGCTCCCGTGGACAGCACCGAAAACGATTTCTACATGGGTCAGCGCATCTACACCGACCTGAACCACGATTTTGAAGCATTCCGCAAGGCTGCATACGAGGAGCGCAATCCTCTCTCTGCAGAAAACATCAAGGTGGACACCGAAAAATCCCCCTACGCCTCCTTTGTGGGCTATAACGCTATCCGCGGCGCTTACCAGTTTGACATGGAGCCGCAGAGCAGCTTCAACGTACCCTATTACGAATCCTGGAACAAGCACTACAACCTGGTCTTTGACGTTACCGGCGACGACGTTGACCGCAACCTGTACGTCATGACCTATGCACACGGCACTTGCCTTGAAAGCGGCGTGCTGCTGGGCAAGGGAGACATGCTGCTGCCCGTTTCCTTGGAGGTTTGCAAGAACTTCAGCCATGAGCACGAAGAGCCGCTTTACGACTGCGGTGACGATCCTTATTCCGAGACTTACTTCCCCATGACGCTCAAGGCAGGCAAGACCGAACACTTCACGGTACTCAACCTGTATCAGAACTGGGGTAACTTCCCGCTCAAGCAGATCTCCTCGATTCAGTTCTTCTCCCCCTACTACCACCTTTCCACGGGTGTTTCGGAGTCCAACTGTATCGCTCCCTACTACGTTTACAATAAAGACCTGTACACACTGCCCGACCACCGCGCTATGTCCGCCCCCTTGTGGAGCGAAATGGAAAATCCCACAAGCGGTAAACAGCCGCAGCACACCAACGGCGGTCAGCACCACTGGCTGCAGTACACCACCGCAGAGGGTAAGTACTTTGCCTCGGATAATCTGCAAAACGTCATCAACTCCTACGGTCCGACCTACGCGGACATTGACATGACTTACGTTTCGGACGACGGCAAGATCAAGGTGACCTACAACCATATGGAAATGCCGCAGACCGATGAAAACCGCACCTACTATCAGATGACCTACGAGGTACTCGAGGACATCAGCTTTGAAAACTTCAAGCGCGACTTCTCGTTCTATTCGGTGCGCGGTCTGAACGGTGACTACGGATTGATCGGCTATCTTGACCAAAGCAACAATCCCGTTATGACCGATAACGTGGCCGACGGCAACACCGCTTACTACACGCTGGGTGACCAATTCCCTTATTTTGACATGTGCAAAATGATCGCGGGCACTGTCGACGATTACGTCAACGTTTCCTTCTTGGTTGCAAACGCAGAATTTACCATGAACGGTCAAAAGGTTGATGCCCCCTTCGTGGTCAAGAATGAATTCTTGGCAGCATATCTGACGCTGGATCTTGCCGAGGTCACCTTGAAGAAGGGCGACACCTTTAAGATCAACGCCATCATCATGCCCTGGGGCTCGCAGGAGACCGACTACCGTGCAGAGCATCCCGACCAGAACGTGCTGGACGTTCGCCAGAACACGCTGATCGACCCCTTGAAGGTTGACGTTGCTGTTGGCGAAAACGTCAGCTCGATCTTCCTGCCGGGAATCAAGGCGCAGAACGATACTGCAGAATTTACGCTCAGCGGCGGTGAGAACAACATCACCCTGCGCGTTTCCGGCTTCTCCGCACTCTCCGTTCCCAAGATCTATGAAAAGGTGAACGGCAAGTGGGTAGAATACAAGGTCAACTCGCTTGACAATCCCGACACCAAGGGCTTCCACCACTACTATGACGGTTACATGGTACAATACGACGGCGACGGCACCTTCTCCTACTCCTTCGTGGTTGCCATGTCCGACAAGGCGCGCACCTTCAAGGTAGAGCTGGATAAGGAATTTACCGGCTGGCCCGAGGATCCTGATCCTGCGGGTAAACAGCCCGACACCCCCGACGTTCCCAAGACGCCCATGAACCTTTACTTCACGCCCGCACAGCTGGAGGCACAAAAGACAACCGCTGCAGGCTTTGGCAAGCTCGAGCTTGCGTCCGACGGCTCTTACCTGCGCCTGTACGGCGACAATGCTGCCGGCGAAGCTTACTTTACGGTATTCACCGATAACAGACAGGAAAGCGGCAAGTACGCCGTCATCCGTTACCGTACCTCCACCGCTGCGGAGCAGCAGTTCCACACCATTGAGTTCTTCTCTGGCACGACCACCACAGGTCCCACCGGTAACAAGGACTACGCACACACGCCCGGCGTTCTTGAGGACGGTCAGTGGCACGTGATGGTCTTTGACCTTGAGGCGTTTGGTCTTGCATCCTTTACGCCTGCTGACGACGGCACGTTCACCGCAAAATTCCTGCGTCTGGACGCATTCGGCACCGTTACCCCCGATACCACCTACATGGATATTGCCTACGTGGCAATGAACGACTCCTTGGAGGAGATCAAGGAATACTGTGCCGATCTTGACAACATTCAGCTGGCTACCGGCTACGGTGTTGTGGAGAATATTCCCACCAAATAACCATTTTGAGAGAGCCTTTCGGGGCTCTCTCTTTGTATGCACTTGACTCTCCCCTGCTTTTGTGGTACAATACAAGCAAGGAATTTTTGTTTGAAAGGCGGTCACTTTTATGTCGCATCAATTCAAAGGCAAATGGATATCCAACAAGGAAATGGCACCTCTTGCGCCGCGCAACGTATTTCACCGCCAGCTTGAGCCGCTGCATATAGATTGCTCCGAGCACAGAAACAGACACGTGCTCTTTCGCAAGCGTTTGCTTTTGGATAACGTGCCTCAAAGTGCGCGCATCTTTATCACGGCAGACGACTACTATATGCTGTACGTAAACGGCACGTTTGTCGCGCAGGGTCCCGCCCCCTCGTATCATTTTCAGTACAATTACAATGAAATTGATCTGACGCCTTATCTGGTCAAGGGTGAAAACGTCATTGCGGTGCACACGCTGTATCAGGGATTGATCAACCGCGTGTGGCAAAGCGGTGATCACCGCCACGGGCTGCTTTGTGACCTGGAGGTGGACGGGCGTTGCGTTGCGTGCAGCGATGAGAGTTTTTCGGTCGCGCTGCACACGGGGTATACCGAAAGCGGCATGTGCGGCTATCAGACGCAGTTTTTGGAGACCTACGACTGCCGCGCCCCCGAGGTGGGCTTTGAGTGTCCCGACTATGATGATGGCGATTGGGCAAATGCAAGTATTTGCATACACGACAACCACACGGTCGTAGCGCAACAGAGTGCCATGCTGACCTTTGAGAATATTACACCCGTGCAGACCGAGACCGAGGGAAATCGCGTGATCCTCGATTTCGGTGCGACCTACGTAGGATATTTGGATGCTGCCGTGATCGGACAAGAGGGCGACGAGGTGACCGTGCGCTGCGGGCAGGAGCTCAATGACGACGGCACGGTGCGCTATGCTTTGCGTGCAAACTGCGTTTATGAGGAAAAATGGATTCTCGGCAAGGGCGAGAGCCGCCTTTCGTGGTTTGATTACAAGGCGTTCCGCTATGCCGAGCTGATCTTGCCCGATACGGCTTGCATCAAGTCCGCTTCCCTGCGCGCGCGGCATTATCCCTTTGCGCTCAAGGCAAATCTCAAGCCTGCATATGCGCAGGATGAGCAACTGCGCCGCATTTGGGAGCTTTGTGTGAACACGCAAAAATACGGCGTGCAGGAGGTCATTCAGGACTGCATGGAGCGCGAAAAGGGCTTTTATCTGGGTGACGGCTGCTACACCGCGCTGACGCATATGGTGCTGACGGGTGACGACTCTATGGTGCGCAAGCTGATCGACGACGCGTTTTGCACGAGCTTTATCACGCCCACCTTGGTGACCTGCATGGATTGCTCGTTTATGCAGGAGATTGCCGAATATCCCTTGATGCTGGTATACCTTGTGCTGTGGCACTACCGCTTCACGGGCGACAAAGCGTATTTGGCGCAAAATTATGCCAAGGTAGTGACGCTTCTCGACGCTTACCGTGCGGAATATGAGCACGATCACCTGATCAAGGAGCTCAACAAATGGTGCGTGGTGGAGTGGCCTGCAAACTTCCGCCACGGCTACGACGTGGACATTCGCGAGGGGCAGGTTTGCCACCAGGCGCACGTTTCGATCAACGCCTACTACGTAGCTGCCGTGCGCTTTGCCAACAAGATGGCGCGTGAGCTTGGTTTGCCGCAGTACCGCGACGAATCCCCCTTGCTTGACGCTTTTTACACTGCGTTCTATGACAAGGAGCGCAAGGTATTCAAGGACGGTGAGAGCACCGAGCACGTCAGCCTTGTGGGCAACGTATTTGCCTACGGGTTGGATCTCTGCCCCGACGACATGACCAAGCAGAGTATCCTTGCCATGCTTGACGAGCACACCATGTCCTCGCTTTCCATGTTCTGCACCTTCCCTATGATGTGGGGGCTTGTACGCGACGGTGACGAGGGGCGCATCCGTGAAGCGCTCTTGCATGACGGCACGTGGAGTCGCATTTTGCGCGAGGGCGGTACCACTACCTTTGAGGGCTGGGGCAAGGACACCAAGTGGAACACTTCCCTGTTCCATCTGACCATGAGCTACGGTGCGCTGTTTATGGCGGATGTGGATTTAAAGAAAATATTGGATTAACCAACCGTAGGGCGGGGCTTGCTCCCGCAGCAAAAAAAGAGTTGCCTTTATAGGCAACTCTTTTTTATACAAATCATCCGCCGCAGGCGGATTTCATCGCGAAGCGATTTCATCCACGCAAGTGGATTTCATCCGCCGCAGGCGGATTTCATTACACTCGGGATTTTATGTGAGGAAATTCTCTCCGTTCTTTTTTGAGCAAGTAGCCGCAAAAAAGAACCAAAAAACGGCGATGGAAATGTTTCGCCTCTGCGGAGGCGACCAAGGGCGCTGCCCTTGGAGCCCGCGAGCCTTTGAAAAGGCTCGACCCAAACTTTTTGAGAGTTTGGGTCGTTAAAATTGATTAGTATCTCGCTTTGATCTGCACGCGGTACATGCCTGCGATCGCCTCTTCCACCAGCTCGTCAAACGGCAGCTTTTGCTCCTCGCGCTCGACCTTATACAGCTCGGGTCTGGTTCTGGGATGCTTGGGTGTGAACACCGTGCAGCAGTCCTCAAACGGCAAAATCGAGGTTTCAAACGTGCCGATCTTGTGCGCGATCTGCACGATCTCTTCCTTATCCATACCAATGCAGGGTCTGAACACCGGCAACGTGGTCATGGTGTTGGTCACGTTGATGGCTTCCATGGTCTGCGATGCCACCTGACCAAGGCTCTCGCCCGTGATCAGCGCGCCGCAGTTGAATTTATGCGCCAATTTATCCGCAATCGCCATCATATATCTGCGCAACAGCAGCGTGAAGTAATCCTCCTCGCAGTGCTTGACAAGCTCCTCCTGGATGTGCGTCAGCGATACCACGTGTACGTTGATGTCCCCCGCATACGAGGAAACCAATCCTGCCAGCTCCAGCACCTTTTCTCTTGCGCGCTCGCTGGTGTACGGGAAAGACTCAAAGTGCACCGCCTCGATCTTAACGCCGCGCTTTGCCATCATATAGCCTGCAACGGGCGAATCGATACCGCCCGACAACAGCAGCATGCCCTTGCCGTTGGATCCTACGGGCATACCGCCCGCGCCCTTGAACTGACCTGCATGCACGTAAGCCGCGTACTCGCGCACCTCGACCTTGACTACAATCTCGGGGTTGTGCACGTCCACACGAATGGGCTGGCAGCAGGAAAGCAGCACGCCGCCGATCTCCATGGCGATCTCCATGGAGTTCTTGCAAAACGCCTTATCCGATCTTTTGCCCTCTACCTTGAAGGTGCGCTTGCCCTGCAGGAACTGGGGAATATACTCGCGTGCGGTCGCGATAATGCTTTCCATATTCTTTTCGCACACAGCCGCTCTGCCGATGGCAACAATGCCAAAGGTCTTGCGGGCGGATTCGAACATGCCGTCCATATCGCAGAACTCGTCCTTGGGCTCAATATAAATGGTGCTCTGTGCACGGTAGATATTAAAATCACCGTAGTTCGCAGCGCGGTGACGCAGCTCACGGCACAGCATATCCTCAAAGTAACGCTTGTTTGCGCCCTTGAGCACGATCTCGCCGTATTTACAAAGCAATACTTCCTTCATGCTTTATTCTCCTTCGCCGTCCTCTAAAAATTCGACCTCTTCGCCAAGCAGGGCGGCAATCGCATCGGTTGCCTCTTCCAGCTTGCTTGCGGGCACGTAAACGTCCGAGCCAAACGAGGAAACGCCCATAACGATCTTGACTGCGCTGCCGCTGCCGCGCTCTCTTACAAGGTACGGGATGCTCTCTGCCTCTAAAAGGCTGCGCACCATGGACAGCTGAATGTTATCGTAAACCGTGGTCAGCAGCTCGGTGCCGTCCTCAGCACGCTTGGGCTGATCCAATCCAAACAACTTATCAAACATGTTTTTATACCTTCCTTACGCTCATTCGCCTTGGTAATAGTGGGGGAACAGCGCGTCCCAAACCTTTTGGCACGCAATGGTATCTGCAATCGAGGTGTGGGGGATGCCTTCCCAGGCAATGCCCATGGTCTCCATCGCGTCCACCAAGGAAGCGTGTACCACGTCGGGGCGATGCTCGTGAATGTATCTGACAAACTCGTTTGCACAGCAACGGGTCTTGTCGTGCAGAGCCTCGCGCTCTGCCTGCGTTTCGTAAATGTACTTGATGTGGCTGTAGTCGGTGGAAACGCCGAATGCAATCAGGTTATCGCATTCTGCAAAGATCTCCTTGATACGGGGGGTAAGCTCCTCCAAGGTGGGCGAATCCTGCACCATTTCGGGGGTAATGCCGTGGATCTTTTCGGTTCTCTTCCACTTCTTGTTGCGCACGGGCTTGACCAAGGTATCCATGATCACCTCGCCCAAGGCGTTTGTGATCGAGATCGAAATGATCTCATCGTGATCGTACACGCCGGTCAGCTCAAGGTCAAAGAACAATACTCTCTTTCGGCTATAGCCGTAGGAAGCGTTTCTGTGCTCGTCACCCTCGGCGCGGCGTACTGCCATCTCTTCCTCGTAGCAAGACTGGCAAAGCTTTCTCTTGTAGCGCACGTCCTTGCCGCACTTGACGCAGCTCAGCGGCATACGCACAGCCGTCTTTTTGTCGTAGAAGTACATGTAGGACTTGTCGTTGCGAATGGTATACGCAACGGGCTCCTCAATGACCTCGTAGTGCATCTGGAAGAGTCTTTCCTTGGTGTAGTAGCCGTAGGTTGCAGCGCGCTTGATGCTCATGCGCTCAATGACCGTACCGCTCTCCAGCGTGATGGGATCGGTCTTTGCGGTGGGGTAATACCAAAGCTCGGGGGGAGCCTCAACCACACGCGCGGGGTCGAAATAGTAGATGATGCTGCCGTCTTCGTTCTGCTCGTATGCACAAGGATCACCCGAGGGCATCAGGTGCATCTGTGTGAGCACGTTACGGGTCAAATAATTCTTTGCGTCGGCTTCCTTGCGCGTCACCTCACGGATGACCGCACCCGAGCGCAGCTTCATGGTGTTTCTCAAAACCATTCCTCCATATATTCAAGTCCGCGGGGACGTCCCGGGACGAAAGTTACACAATCATATCATTATAACATAAATTTTCAAGATAATCAATAGAAAAATGGCAAAATATTGACCAAAAGAAGCGTGATTGCGTAAAAATTGATTGAATAATATTCCAAGTCAAGCATCGCGTTGCCCACGCCATGATCACTTGCGGTACAGTTTTGGAGATGTCATTCGCAAGCGCAGCAAAGAATTTCAAAAATCAACTTGCTCAATAAATGCCGCACTCTGCAATGCAGGTACGCGCTACAGAGGCGTCCCCCGAGGGGAAGCTGGCGCCGCAGGCGACTGAAGGGGAGTTGCGGACTAAACGGCACGGTAACCCGCTCGGGTATAACCATTCAAGCCCAGGCTTTCGCATTCCCCTTCAGTCGCTGCGCGACAGCTTCCCCCCGGGGGACGCCTTTTGAACGCACATCCACATCCTTTTGCTACCCAAGACACATTAGTCAATCCTTAAGTTGTCGGAAATAAGTTCAAGAGAGGGGATGCGGAGCGATATCTGCGCAAAACCGCCCGCCGATAGCTCGGCGGGCGGGATCATTTCTGATTATCTGTCTTGCATGGAAACGTACGGCTTGCTCTTGGAAATGCAGCGGTATGCGGGGCGGATGATCTTGTTTGCGGTGATGTACTCTTCCATTCTATGTGCGCACCAGCCCGAGGCACGGGCGATGGCGAACAGGGGCGTGTACATTTCCACGGGGATATCCAGCATGCGGTATACAAGACCGGAATATAGGTCAAGGTTTGCGCACATGGGACGCTCCACGCCCTTATACTCGCAAAAGATGGCAGGGGTCAGGCGTTCAATGCTTTCCAGCAGCTCGAAATCCTTGCCAAATCCCTTATCGTACGCCAGCTGTCTTGCGCAGTTTTTGAGAATGACGGCTCTGGGGTCGGACAGCGTGTAGACCGCGTGACCCATACCGTAGATCAGACCCGACTTGTCATACACCTCTTTTTTGAGTGCTTTGACAAGGAAGTCGGTCAGCTGACCGTCATCCCACGGGTTTGCCACGGTCTCCTTGATGCAATCAAACATTTCCTGCACCTTGATGTTCGCGCCGCCGTGACGGGGACCCTTGAGCGCACCGATGCCGCCTGCGATGGCGGAATAGGTATCCGTGCCCGAAGAGGACAGCACGCGCGTGGCAAAGGTGGAGTTATTACCGCCGCCGTGCTCTGCGTGCACGACAAGCGCTACGTCCAAAAGTCTTGCTTCGCGCTCGGTGTACGAGGAGTCGGGACGCAGCACGCGCAAAAAGTTTTCTGCGGTGGAAAGACCGTCCACGGGATTATGAATATTCAAGCTCTCGTCATGGAACGCGCTGCGGTAGACCGCATAAGACTGCGCAGCGATCACGGGCAGCCTTGCCGTGATCTCCATGCTCTGACGCATCATGTTATCAAGCGAGGTGTCGTCGGGATTGGGGTCGTAGGCATACAGCGTCAGCACCGCGGTCGCCATCTTGTTCATGATGGAAGGGCTGGGGGCTTTGAGCAAAATATCCTCGGTAAAGCGAGGGGGCAGGCGGCGGTATGCAGAAATGACGTCGTTAAACTCGGCAAGCTCTGCCTTGGTAGGCAAATGCCCGAAAAACAAAAGGAAGATGCATTCCTCAAAGCCATAGCGTCCTTCAGCGGTAAAGTGCGTGATCAGGTCGTTGACGTCAAAGCCGCGGTAGCGCAGAACGCCCTCTGCGGCTTCCTTTTCGCCCTCGTTGACCACGTAGCCGTGCGCGTTACCGATCTTGGTCACGCCTGCGGTCACGCCCGTGCCGTCCACTTCGCGCAAGCCGCGCTTAACGCGGTGGTTGTCAAAGGCTTCCTTGGGAATCTTATATGCAGAGCGTGCATTTTCCAGCAGCTCGTTCATTTCACCCTGAATATGGGCTTCGTAGTCGGGATTGATGTATGCCATACAAACACCCCTTTCGTGAAAATAAAGAATAAAGCAGGGATAGTATACCATACTTCCCTGCTTTTTGCAATAGGTTTTGCAATATTTTATTTGAAAACTTTCATATTCGAATGTTTTTTAATGGTTTTATGTCGATTTTTGCAAGAATATTTTTATTTTATGCAAGCAAGGTGGCGTTTTACTGTCTATCCACGGTCAGCACGGCAAAGTAGATGGCATCCTTGCGGGCTTTGAGTGCAGCCGCAACGGCGTCCTTGATCTCGGCGTCGGTCAGCTTGCATTCAAAGGGGGCTTCCACGTCAAAAATGAGATTGGTGTGCGAAGGTCCTGCCACCACGCGGAAATCGTGCATGGAAAGGCGCTCGTCAATCCCCTTGAGGATATCTGCCGTCATTTCGCGCAGGGCGTTGACAGTCTCGTCATTGGTTACGACGGGATCCATATGAATGGTGGCAATGATGCCAAGCTCATCGTGCAGACGCTTTTCGATGTTGTCGATCACGTCGTGCATGTGATACACGTCGGCTTCGCCGTCCACCTCAACGTGCAAGGACGCAATATGGTGACCGGGGCCATAGCTGTGCACCATCATATCGTGAATGCCCAGCGCCTCGGGATGACTTGCAACAAGTGCCTTGATATCCGCCACCACCTGCTCGTCGGGAGCTTCACCGAGGATGGAGTTTTTTGTCTCACCCAGCACACGGATGCCTGCGATGATGATCAGCACCGAAATGGCAATACCCACCGCGCTATCCAGCCACGGCAGACCCAAGTAAAAGGCAACGATCTGTGCCGCAAGCACGCCCAGCGTTGCGCCCGCGTCGGAAATGCAGTCGGTTGCGGTGGCGCGCATAACCGCGGAGTCGATCTTTTTTGCTACCTTGCGGTTGAAAAGGAACATCCACAGCTTGACCAAAATGGAAACGGCAAGCACGATAATGGTCACCGGCTCCACGCGTGCAGCCTCGGCAGAGACTTCACCGTTGAGCAGGGGAATGAGCGTACCGAAGGAATCGGTAAACAGCGTCCAGCCCACGATGATGATAATCACGGCAACCAAGAGGGATGCAACGTATTCAATGCGGGCGTGCCCAAAGGGGTGTTCCCTGTCCGCAGGCTTCGCCGCCATGCGGAAGCTGACCAAGGAGACCAGCGAAGAGCCTGCATCGGAAAGGTTATTCATACCGTCCGCGGTAATGGAGATCGCACCGAGCAGCGAGCCGACGGTGATTTTGCCTGCAGCAACCATGAGATTGAGCACGATGCAAACAATGCTGACCATAGTGCCGTAAGCCGAGCGCACGCGCACGTCCCCCACAGCATCGGGATTTTTGATAAAGAGTTTTGTCAGTAAGTTAGTCAAAGGATGCCTCCGATAGAAACGTAATGGTTTTTGAGTTGCCCGCCCCACGCGGGCAACTGAATCGATGAAAGTTTTTGATCGACCTTTTTTCAAAAAGGTCGCGGGTCAAGGGCAGCGCCCTTGGTGCGCCCGCAGGCGCGAAACTTTCCTAACGGCCTTTCTTTGGTTCTTTCTTTGGCCTATTTCTCCAAAGAAAGAACGGAGAGAATTTTTTCAGCGTAACAAACGATCCGCTGTTGAGATATGATGTGAGAAAACCGTTTCCGTTCTTTTTGAGCAAGGAGCTGCAAAAAGAACCAAAAACAGCGTTGGGGAAAGTTTCGCGCCTGCGGGCGCGACTTGGGACGCTGTCCCAAGACCCTGCGAGCTTTTGAAAAAGCTCGACCAAAACTTTTCAAGAGTGGTCGTCCGTGTGGTGGCGGGCGAAAGGTTTTATGAGTTATTGTGCTCCCCAGTATTTTTTATCCAGACTTCTCAGCTGGATCGCTTCGGCTACGTGCATATCCTTGATGACCTCGCTGCCATCCAAATCTGCAATCGTGCGCGCAACACGCATCACGCGGTCGTATCCGCGTGCCGAAAGTCCCATAGTTTCATACGCCATGCGCAACAGCTGCGATGCGCTGTCGTCAATTTTGCAGTACTTGCGAATGCCCGCTGCGTCAAGCTGTGCATTGCAAAGGATCTTGTCGTCCTGCATGCGGTTTTTCGCAAACTCGCGCGCCCTGATCACGCGTGCGCGCACTTCCGCCGAGGTCTCAGTGGGTGTCGTGTCGGTCGCCAGCTCGTCATACGACAGCGAAGGCAACTCGATCTGAATGTCCATTCTGTCTAACATCGGTCCGCTGATGCGCGAAATATACCGCTGCACGTCTCCCGCCTTGCAAGTGCACGGTCTTGTCGGGTGTCCGAAATAGCCGCAACGGCAGGGATTCATCGCACCTACCAGCATAAAGGAGCACGGGAAAGTCACGCGTCCGCTGGCGCGCGATATGGTTACGCGTCTATCCTCCAGCGGCTGACGCAAAGCGTCGGTGACCTGCTTGGGGAACTCGGGAAATTCATCTAAAAACAGCACACCGTGGTTGGCAAGCGATACCTCGCCCGGGCGCGGATTTGCACCGCCGCCCACCAAAGCCACCGCCGACATGGTATGGTGCGGTGCGCGGAAAGGTCTTGTGGAAAGTAAGGACGTGCCGTCGGGCAGCGTGCCCGTCACCGAATGCACCTTAGTCGTTTCAATTGCCTCCTCAAAGGTCAAGGGCGGCAAAATCGTGGCAAGACGCTTGGCAAGCATGCTCTTACCCGTGCCGGGAGGGCCAATAAGCAGGATATTATGTCCACCCGCAGCCGCGATCTCCATGGCTCTCTTGGCAAGAGCTTGCCCCTTCACGTCTGAAAAATCTATGCCGTAGTCAACGACCGCCTCACCGAATGCGCCCTCGTCGGGCAGAACGGGCTGCAGGGGCTTGGTGCCGTTCAAGTGATCGATAAATTCGCGCATAGTATGCACGCCGTACACCGTAATACCGCGCACGGCAGCCGCCTCGCGAGCGTTTTGCACCGGCACGTAAAACTCGGTAAAGCCCGCATCCCTTGCCGCTACGCACATACTCAGCACACCGCGCACCGTACGCCAAGCACCCGAGAGCGAAAGCTCGCCCACAATGCACTTGCTTTTCATATCCACCTCGCGGTTGATCACGCCCGCGCAGCGCAAAATGCCTGTCAGAATGGCAACGTCAAACTGCGAGCCCTCTTTTTTACGGTCTGCAGGCGCAAGGTTGACCATATATGCCATGGACGGAAAGCGATATCCGCTATTCTCACATGCGGTGCGCACACGCTCCTTTGCCTCTTTGACGGCAAGGTCGGGCAAGCCGACCAGTTCAAAATTCGCCATTCTGGGCTGACCGTCCGCCTCTACCGTGACGATAAAGCCGTCGATGCCGTAAAGCCCTGCGCTGTATATCTCGGATAACATATCGCACCTCCGGAAAATTCATTAAAATAAGTGTACCATGAATTTGTAAAAAAGTCAAGATTTGCTTTACAAAACGTCCCAAATATGCTATAATGACAGATATAGTTTCAATCACGGAGGCCTATATGAAGCAAGCCGGTATTCTCCTTCCCCTCTCCTCGCTCCCCTCTCCCTACGGCATTGGCACGCTGGGACGCGAAGCGTACAGATTCATTGATTTTTTGGCAGAAAGCAACCAAAAGATCTGGCAGCTCCTGCCCATTCACCAGACCAGCTACGGTGACTCCCCCTATCAATCCCCCTCCGCCTTTGCGGGCAACCCTTATTTCATCGACGTTGATGCGCTGATCGAGCAGGGGCTTTTGACAAAAAAAGAAGTCAAGGATCAGCCCCCCACCACCGAATACGTGGATTACGCGCACGTGTATTACGCGCGCTATCCCCTCTTGCGCAAGGCGTTTGCACGCTTTGATGCGGGCAAGTACCCCGATTACGAGGACTTTTGCGCGCGCCACGCCTTTTGGCTGGACGATTACGCTGCTTTCATGGCGATCAAGAGCACGTACGATTTTCAGGGGCGCAATACCTGGGCACTTGCCGATCGCCGCAAGGATACGCTGCCTGCAGACAAGAGCATTGATCAGAATGAGTGCAATTTCTGGAAATTCCTGCAGTACATGTTCTTTACAGAGTGGGAGCAGATGCACGCCTACGCAAAAGAAAAGGGCGTTGCCTTAGTAGGCGACATGCCCATTTACGTTGCGGACGACAGCGCGGACGTGTGGGCAAATCCCACCATGTTCTGCCTCAATGCCAAAGGTATGACCAAAACCGTGGCAGGTGTACCGCCCGACTACTTCTCCGAGACCGGTCAGCTGTGGGGCAATCCCCTTTACGATTGGAAGGCAATGAAGGCTGATAACTATAACTGGTGGTACGAGCGTTTGCGCGTGGCGTTCTCGCTCTTTGACATCGTGCGTATCGACCATTTCCGCGGATTTTGCAACTACTGGTCAATTCCCGCAGGGGAAGAGACCGCCATCAACGGCAAATGGAAGAACGGCCCCGGTGCAGATATGTTTATCGGGCTGGAGCAGCGATTCGGCTATCGCCTGCCGCTGATTGCAGAGGACCTTGGCGACCTTGATGCAAAAGTACATAAGATGCTTAAGAAGCTCGGATATCCCGGCATGAAGGTACTGCAATTCGCCTTTGATTGCGATGACAGCGACTACCTGCCCCCGCATTATACCGAAAATTGCGTGGTTTACACAGGCACGCACGATAACCGCACCACGCTTGGATGGCTTGACGACCGCACCTATGACCCGCGCCTGCGCTTTGAGCGCGCCGTGCCGAACTACAGAGGTGCCAAGGATCTGGATCGCTTGATCCGCTACGCCATGGAGAGCTGCGCGACTTACTGCATCATTCCCATGCAGGACTACTTGGGACTTGACGACGTAGCGCGCATCAACACCCCCGGCACGCTTGGCGACAACTGGAAATGGCGTCTTGCCAAGAATTACGACAAGGCATCGCTGAAAAACCACATCCGCAAGCTGACAGAGATAAGCGGAAGAAATCAAGCATAAAAACAAAAGAGAGTGGCATTGCCCAACTTCCCATAAGGAAGTTGGGCAGTTTTATTCGCCTTTGGCGAGTATATTTCGCCAAAGGCGAAATTCTTGCTTACGCAGTGATATTCGGCTATCGCCGAGTGGTATTCGCTACGCGAGTTTGGAGGCGAATAAAATATCACTGGAGCCGTAAGGCTTCAATATCACGATCGCGCACGCGATCATATCACTCCGACGAAGTCGGAATATAACTATTGCTTTCTCTGCAGATTTGTGATATAATATCATTAGCATTATTAGGGGTATGGGCTTTGCCCGAAGCCTTTGCAATACAAAGGCGAAACTGGCGATAAAAGGACGAAAAATTGGATTTTGGCGAGGTATAAGATGAAATATAATGAAAATGCAATAAAATACAGATTTTGCGATACCGATGATATTGGAGAGGCTGATTACGATATTGAGGGAAAAGACTATCGAGAGTTGATAGATGTTTGCTGTCAATATTGTTCCGTTGTTTCATTTGATCTATATCCACAATACGCAGATGCGGAATATCTCATGCAGATTCAACAACACTTGATCAAACGTAATAATACATACAGATTGCTTGATGGGGCGCAAACAGGGTCTGACGAACGATATTATACCGTTTGCGCGGAGATGTGCGAATTGTTGAAAAAAGAGAATAATATTTTCTCTTGGTTTTGGGAAGAAAAGAACCCGTTTCATTTCGAAAACTTGACTTTTTATAGGAATGATGGAACCATATTTTTTGAGTCCATAACGCACGAAGGAGAATGTTATCTTTACGCAAAGGATACGGAGGATGTAAGCCGAATCGTATCAAATGAACACTGGGAGAAAAATCCAAAACCGTTGCAGGGCGATTTATATAGTCTATATTTGGAGGCAATAGAAAAACTCAAAAAGAGGGATTGACGGAGCAGAGTCGCATTGCCCAACTGCTCTGAAATAACGAATATTACTGACAAATTCGTTTTCCGTATTGACGATGTTATTGCACGATAACATTCGTATAACTCGAATAGATAAATTCGTACTAAAAATAATGCCCCAACAGATTTCTAATCTGTTGGGGTTAATTATTTGTTTTCTGCGGAGCAATTATGCCCTAACGGACCGTCGGGGACGCCGGTCCCTACAAGGAGAATGGTAACATCCTTATGAGAAGTTCGCTTTGCCACTCTCTTTTATTTTTATTTCGGAATTAATATTCCAGTTCAGCCAAGAACTCGTTGATCTTGCCCAGCGCCTTGTTGGTGCCCTTTTCCCACTTAGCAAGGGTGGAGCCAAGCTTGTTGGACTTACCGGAGAGCAGAGGACGGAGCTGATCACGGATCGACTGACCGCCGTTGTTCTGAATGATGTTGGAGCAAGCGCCCGAGAAGTCAAAGGTCAGAGAATCATAGATCAGATCCAGCATTTCCTTGGACTCGGGGTTCTGCAGATACTGGTAAGACAGCGCGGTGGAATAGTATGCATCCACAACGGTTGCATAGCTCTCGGATGCCATGCACTCAAGAACCGCACCCATCATCGCCAAAGTATCCTCGTCCGAAATCGAGCTGGAAACACCGATGCCGGTTACCTGGTCCTGTACGTAGGTTGCGTAATTTTCCTGATTTTCATCAAACTTGGGCATGGGCGCAATACCGTAGTCGAACTCTGCCAGATCGCCAACGTTGGTCTCCAGCGCAAATACCTGTACGGTTGCCATCATGCTCTTGCTTGCAGCAAACGCTTCTACGATATTGGTCAGACCCGTATCGTCAAGCGCTGCTCCCTTAAATACGTAGGTGGAAGTGTTGTTGTACAGTGCCTGGATCTTATCGCACAGCTCAACCGATCTTGCGAACATATCGGTGTTGTAGAACCACTCACCGCTCTCGTTCTTGCTGACCAGCTGTACGTTTGCTGCTACGCAATAGGGGTCAATGCTGACCGTATCGCCCGTGATCAGACCGTACATATCTCTGTCGTCCTTCTTGTTGACGGACGTACCGGTATCCAGATATCTGTCTGCAATGATCTTGTTTTGGTAGTCCAACGTCCATTCGCCGTTATTGACAACCTCGTAAAGGTCGGTCTCGCCAAGATCATTAAATACTTCTCTGTTATAAACGGTTACGAACATGTAGCGGAACATGGACAGTGCAAGTGCACCGGAAGCCAGATACTGCTTATTGTTCTCACCAAACGAAACGATATCGTTATAACCCTGCGTCCAATAGTACTTATCAAGATCGATGTACTGCAGATCGCGCAGGTTAAGGAACTCGCCCTTGAGCACTGCCTGAATGATCACGTAAGTAGAGTCTGCGACGATATCATAGTCCGAAGAACCACTCTTGACAGCTGTGCTGTGCTTTGCGGTGGGGTCGGTATCATCCATCAGCATTTCCAACTTAACGTCCAATCTGTCCTCGATCGCCATGTTTCTGGTATATACAGCGTACGCTACGACGTCACTCTGTGTGTCAGAGCTGGACTCTGCAAAGAACTCGTCGTTCACACCGAACTTATCTCTGGACAAAATAGTCACGGTTTCATCACCGAATGAAAGCTCGGGCACGTCATCGGTGTAATTGGGGTCGCCGGTCTCCTGTTCGCTCTGTTCGCCTTTGGTACCGTCTTCCGTTCCTTGATTGTTTGCACACGCAACCAAGAGAGACGCAAGCATCAAAAGCGCCAGCAGCATGCAAAGAAGCTTTTTCATATTGCATTACCTCCAAAAAATCTAATACGGGCATACTTCGCCCATCTTGCACTATTTATTGTACACCATATTTTCCCATATGTCAAGAGAAAACGAACGTTGCCGAGATTTTTTGTGCAATATGCTTACAGCCGTGTGCAAAATTGCACACGGCTGTAAAATTTTCCGTTTTTATTTGCCCAGAATATGCGCAATGACCTGCCAGAAGCGAGCGCAGGATGCAAGATCCAATCTTTCATCGGGAGAATGGATGTTACGCATGTTGGGACCAACCGAGATCATATCCATTTCGGGGAGTCTGGAGCGGATGATACCGCATTCCAATCCCGCGTGAATGACGCTGACCTCGGGCGTCTTGCCGAACAGCGCGGTATAAGCGGCAAGGTACTCTTCCCTGATGGGAGATTCCTTGGCATAGCTCCAGCCGGGGTAGCGCGAATGATGGCGTGCGCTGCCCGCGCAAAGCGTTGCAAGTGCGTCAAGCTCATTGATGGACGCATCCAGCTGGCTCTCAATTGCGGAACGGGAAGAAAGCGTGAGGTGTACGCTGCCCTGCTCGGTACGGATGATACCGAGATTGCGGGAATACTCCACCAAGCCCTCGATATGATTGCTCATGGCAAGCACGCCGCTTGCCACGGTTGCAATCGCGCAGATGACGCGCGCGGTGCTTTGCTTATCAAGGCAAGTTGCGGGCAGCTCAACGGTTGCACACTGCAGACAGAAGCCTGCATCCTCCGCGCACAGCTCCGCTGCCAGCTCACCCGACAGCTTGGCAAGCTTGGCAGGCACGGCGGTCAGATCCGCACCGCAAACCACAGCCACGCACTCACGCGGAATGGCGTTATCCTTGCTGCCGCCCTCAATCGAGCACAGCCCAAAATCAAATTCTTTGGAAAGGGCAAACAAAATTCTGCCCATCAGCTTATTGGCGTTAGCACGTCCGCGGTGCACGTCCGCACCCGAGTGACCGCCCGCAAGACCGCCTATGCTGATCTTGACGGCAGTTCCCTTTGCCTCGGTATAGCCCACGGGGATTGCCAGATCGGTGCGCAAGCCGCCTGCGCAGCCCGCGGTCACGCAAGCCTCGTCCTCGCTGTCCATATTGATCATGCGAGATGCGCTGACCAAGGAGTAGTCAAAGCTTTCCGCGCCCAGAAGTCCTACCTCTTCTTCAACCGTGAACAGGCACTCCACGGCAGGGTGAGGGGTCTGCCCGTCCAAAATCGCCATCATCATGGCAACCGCAATGCCGTCGTCACCGCCCAGCGTTGTGCCCTTTGCGCCCAGCCAGCCGTCCTCGACAAACAGCTTGAGCGCGTCACGGGTAAAGTCATGCTCGGTGTCGTTGTTCTTCTCGCACACCATGTCGGTATGTCCCTGCAAAAGAATGGCGGGGCGATCCTCAAGGCCCTTTGTTGCGGGAGCCTTGATAAACACGTTATTGACCGCGTCGCGGTGGCATTCAAGACCGCGTGCCTGCGCGAAATCGACCAGATACTGCGCAATGGCAGCCTCGTTGCCCGAGCCGTGCGGAATGGCGCAGATCTCCTCAAAATATTCAAACAGCTTCTTGGGCTGATAGCCCTGTACGATATATTCCATAATTGTTCCTACTTTTTATTTTTTGGTGTTTTGCTTGGAATCGGAGTCGCGCGTCAAAGCACCGATGCTGTCGCGGAACTGCCCGATGGTGGAAAGGTACTTGCCCGTACCTACGGCAACGCAGGAAATGGGGTTCTTGGCAACCGTAGTTTTAATGCCGGTCACGCGGGTGATCAGCTTGTCAAGTCCGTAAAGAAGGCTGCCACCGCCTGCCATATAAATGCCGTTTTTGAGAATGTCTCCCAGCAGATCGGGAGGCGTGCGCTCGATAATGGCACAAACCGAGTCCAGAATTGCGGTCACGGGCTCGATCATTGCCTCCATCATTTCCTTGGAGGAAAGCGTGATGACGCGGGGCATGCCCGTGCCAAGGTCGCGACCCTTGACCTGGATGGTCTTGGCTTCACCGTGATCGTAGACCGCACCGATCTGAATTTTGATCGCCTCGGCGGTGCGCTCACCGATCAGTAAATTATACTGGCGGCGCACGTACTGCATGACGGCTAAGTCAAATTTATCGCCCGCGATCTTCACGGATTCGGAAACTACGATGCCGCCCATGGCAACCACGGCGATATCGGTCGTACCGCCGCCCACGTCGATGACCATATTACCGATAGGAGAATTGATATCCACGCCCGCGCCCATGAGAGCCGCCTTGGGCTCCTCGATCAAAAAGGTTCTGCGTGCGCCTGCCTCTGCGGCGGCGTCCAGCACGGCACGCTCCTCGACCTCGGTAATGCCTGTAGGCACGCCGATCATGACGCGAGGGCGGAACATGGTATTACCGCAAGCACGGCGAATAAAATACTGGAGCATATGCAGCGTGACGTCATACTGGCTGATCACGCCGTTTTTGAGAGGTCGCATGGTCGTGATATGATCGGGCGTTCTGCCGATCATGGCAAGGGCTTCCTTGCCCACCTTGACGACCTTATCCGTCGTGGTATCCATAGCGACCACGCTGGGCTCATTGAGCACGATGCCCTTACCGTCCACGTGCACAAGCACGGTACAAGTACCCAGGTCGATACCGATATCACGGCTGAGATTCAGATTTAATTTATCAAGCACTTTATATGTCCTCCGATAGGTGTATATAAACATCCAAGTTAATTATACTACAGAACGAGGATAAAGTCAAGCCAAACGGACAACTTAAACTCATGAAAAGTTTTGATCAAACTTTTTCAAAAGTTTGCTGGTTCCAAGGGCAGCGCCCTTGGTCGCGCTCCGCAGAGCGCGAAACTCCTTTTATCGTTCGAAAGCGCCCGAAAGAGGGTGAATTTTTTGCCAAAGGCAAAAAGAGGGAGAAAACCACAAGTGGGGTTTTCTCCTTATGTTTGTTATGGGTTTGTGTGAGGAAACCGTCTCCGTTCTTTTTGAGCAACGACAATGTAGGGGCGACCATTGGTCGTCCCATGTGTTAAACAAGGGACGTGCAATGCACGCCCCTACGGTTGTTGATTGTTTATGTGAGTAGACCGTTTCCGTTCTTTTTGAGCAAAGAGGCCCAAAAAGAACCAAAAAGGCCGTTTGGGGAGTTTCGCGCCTGCGGGCGCGACGAGGGCTACGCGCCCTCGACCTGCGCCGCCTTTTGAAAAAGGCGGGCGAAAACTTTTCATCGTTGGCGCGCCTGCGCGCCAATGATTAGTTCATATAATCCGGTCCAAAGCCGTAAGGCAGCAGCTCGGCAAGCGTGACGGTCTTGTACGCGCCGCCCTTTTCGATCAGGTACACCGTAAACTCGTCGGGATTGCAGAACTCGCGCAGCACCTGTCGGCACACACCGCAAGGCGGGAATCCACCCTCGATCTCCTCTTTGTTGCCGCCGCAGACCGCGATAGCTTCGAATTCCTTCTCACCCTCGCTGACAGCCTTAAAAACCGCCACGCGCTCACCGCACACGGTGGGCGTATAGGATGCGTTTTCAATATTACAACCAAGGTACACCTTGCCCGATTTGCCGAGCAACGCCGCGCCCACGCGGTAACCCGAATAGGGTGCGTATGCCGATTTTCTCGCTTCGATCGCCATTTCTATCAACTTTTCGGGTGTCATCTTACTTTCCCTCCAACACAGTACCGCTCACGCCCTCGATACCAAACTCGGCAGCAACCGTTGCCGCTACGACATCAAAGCCCAAAACAGTACCGAAATTCTTGCTCTCCATGCCCTTTCTGTACATCAAAAGCGGCACGTATTCTCTTGTATGGTCTGTCGTCTTGGTATATCCCGGGTCGCAGCCGTGATCTGCGGTGATCATCAAGAGGTCATCCTCGCGCATGTTCGCCACAAAATCGCCAAGGAACGCGTCAAACTCGTTCAGCGCGCGGGCATAACCCAGCGCGTCGCGGCGGTGACCGTACACCATATCAAAATCCACAAGGTTGATAAAGCAAAGTCCGTCAAAGTCCTCGCCCTGCAGCTCTGCAGTCTTGACCAGCCCCTTTTGATTGGGTCCCGTATAATACACGGCGGTCGCGCCCTTGCCTGCAAAGATATCGTTGATCTTGCCCACGGCAATGACGTCCTTGCCCGCATCCTTCATTTTGTCCATCAAGGTAGGCTTGGGCGGCTCGAGAGAATAGTCGTGTCTGCCACTCGAACGGGTAAAGTTCGGGTGTTCGCCCACGAACGGACGCGCAATCACTCTGCCTACGCCATGCTTGCCCACAAGCAGCTCACGCGCGATATGGCAGTATTCATAAAGCGTTTCAAGAGGCACAACATCCTCGTGTGCCGCAATCTGGAACACGCTGTCCGCAGAGGTATACACGATCAGGTCACCCGTCTCAATGTGCTGCTGACCGTAGTCACGAATAACGTCCGTGCCTGAATAGGGCTTGTTGCACAGCACTCCCCTGCCCGTTTTGGCACGGAAAGGTGCAAGCACCTCCTCGGGGAATCCCTCGGGATAAGTCGGCAGCGGATCATCCGACACCAAGCCCATCAGCTCCCAATGTCCGATGGTGGTATCCTTGCCCATAGACTTCTCACGCAGTCTTGCATAAGAGCCAATGGGTGCGGGATCGGCAGCAAGGCATTCCACGCCGTCGATATTGCCAAATCCCAGCTTTTGCATATTGGGCAGGTGCAGCTCGCCCGTCTTGTACACCGACTCCAGCGTATTGACGCCAAAGTCGCCAAACGACTCGCTGTCGGGGCACGCACCGATGCCAAAGCTGTCAAGTACGATCAAAAATACTCTCTTGCTCATTTTTTCGCCATCTCCACAGCGGTGTCAAGGGCGATCTCCATCATCTGCGTAAAGGTGTTCTGTCTCTCCTCAGCCGTGGTGACCTCGTGCGTGACAAGGCTATCCGAAATGGTGCAGATGCAAAGTCCGCGCTTGCCTGCGCGTGCGGCGTTCATGTAAAGCGCAGCGGCTTCCATTTCCACCGCCATGACGCCCATCTTTGCCCACTTCATGGTATCGGAGGGATCGTCGTTATAGAACATATCGGAGGAAAGAATGTTACCAACGTGGTAATTCACGCCCTGCTTTTCCGCTTGTGCAATCGCAGTTTTGAGCAAGGTGTAATCCGCAATGGGTGCAATCTCGCCCGGCAGATGATACTGCTGTGCAAAACCACCCTGGAAGCACGCGCCCTGACCGAACACAACGTCACGCACGTGAATATGGGGCTGCAGAGAGCCTGCAGAGCCAACACGAATGATATTGTCCACGTCAAAGAAATTGAACAGCTCGTAGGAGTAAATACCGATGGCAGGCATACCCATGCCGCTTGCCATGACCGATACGGGCGTACCCTTGTAAGTACCCGTGTAGCCGTGCACGCCGCGCACGTCGTTGACCAGTACGGGGTTATCAAGGAAATTCTTTGCAATAAATTCGCTTCTCTTGGGGCCGCCGGGCATCAGCACGGTCTTTGCAAAGTCCTCGGGCTTTGCGTTTATATGGGGGGTAGGATAAGGCTTGTTCGACATAATAATTTCTCCTTTTCTGAATATTTAGACTTTGTTTTTTCAGTTTTTCTCGGGGCTGCCTTCCATGAAATACGCAGCCTCCATGTCAGCCATGCAGAGCGCATACGCAAGCGGGAACATTTCGAGTGCCTTGCCTACGTTGCCGGGGTCCTCGTTGCCCGAAAAGCCCATGTGATAGCGGATAGCAAACGCCTCGTCGCGGGTCAGACGCATGTATCCCGACACGATGTACACCGACTTTTCGCCGTGTCCGTAGGGCAGATTGTCCTCAATGGTGTAATACGGCACGCTCTCCCACTTGCCAAACTCGTTCTTGACGTTGCGGAATGAGGTCTTGTAGAAGTTGACCTTGCAAACGTCGTGCAACAAAGCCGCAATGGCGATGCTCTCCTCCGAGTAGGAAATGCCGTAGACCTCCTTCATACGGGGGCGGTTCAGAATATCGTGCAGACATTCGTACACGTTGAGGCTATGTCGCAAAAGTCCGCCCTCAAAGTTGCCGTGATAGCGCGTGCTTGCGGGAGCGGTGAAAAAGTCGCTGCCCTCCGAGTCCAGAAAAGCCAGCAGCTTGTCTGCACCCTCTCTTTTGATATATTTGTTATAGATCTCTAAAAATTTCTGTTTATCCTCGTGCAGCTGCATAGCGACCTCCGTTTTGCATTGTATTCCATATTCATTTTAGCATATTTTTTTGAAAAAGTAAAGGTTTTTTATGTAAAAAAGGAGCAACACGATGGGGGCTGGTAAATTAGCGGTAAATTTATAGATACAATAACCTGTAATGAGGAGGAGCAAGCCCCTCCCCTACCGCCCGATATGTCAGTTTGATAAATCTTTTGGCAAGGATTTCCAAGCCGTCCATCTGTAGGGGAGGGGCTTGCTCCTCCTTTCTGGCGCTTTTTTGCATTATTTTTAAATAAAAAACAAAGAACTGCATCGAAATGATACAGTTCTTTTTGATTTTTACCGCTAATTTAGCAGCCCGATGGGATAGCTCCTTTATATTCAAGCCTGTGCCGCCTCTTCGGCAGGCTCGGGCAATGCCTCGTTTTCTGCCTGCTCGCGCTTTAATTTACGCACGCGGTACGCCCACGTCCAGCCGCAGCAGATCAGGTGCACGCCTGCGGTCAAGATCCAGGAAATCGGATAAGACATATACAGCGTTTCGATAGGCTCGGGGAATCCGGGGCAAAGCAGCATGATCCACACGATACGGAACACGCAAGAGCCGATCAGCGAGACCATCATAGGCAAGAACGACTTACCCATGCCGCGCATGATACCGCTGCCCACGTCCATAATGCCGCACAGGAAGTACGTCACGCAAATGATCGAAAGTCTTGCCATACCCGCTGCCACAACGTCGGGCTGACCGGGACGGTAGATCGAGATCAATGCCGCACCGTTCAGATAGATCAACGTGGACATACCAAGACCTACAACAGTCACAAGGCCCAGGCAGATCAAGGACGCACGCAGCACGCGGTTATACTTTTTCGCGCCCGTGTTCTGACCGACAAAGGTCAGCGCGGCGTGATAGCAAGCGTTCATGGAGATATATACAAAGCCCTCGATGTTGCCTGCCGTGGTGTTACCCGTCTGCACAACGGTGGGGTACGTATTGACCGTGCTCTGGATGAGCGCGTTGGAAAGCGAGAAGAAGGTTGCCTGCAAGCCTGCGGGCAAGCCGATGCGCAGCATTTTTTTGAGCGCATCCTTATCAACCGCCAGCTTTTTGAAGTCCAGCTTGCAATCGTCGTCCAGATTTACCATGTGGTAAAGCACCATCACCATGGCAATATACTGCGCAACCGCGGTTGCAATACCAACGCCGACAGCACCCATATGGAACACGCTGACAAAGATCAGGTTCAAAAATACGTTTGCAAGACCCGAAAGTGTCAAAAAGATCAAAGGGTTTTTGGAGTCGCCCTTGGAGCGCAGCATGCTTGCGGCGTAGTTATACACCATACAAGCGGGAATGCCCACGAAATACGCGCGCATATAAGGCGCTGCTTCAACCAGCACCTCCTCCTGCGTGCCCATCAGCACAAGCAGGGGCTTTGCCATGACAAAGCCGAAAATGCCGACAGCGATACCGGTAAAAAACGAGATCAGGATCGCGGTATGTACCACCTTTTGCACGCCGTCGCGGTCACCCGCACCGATCTTTTGTGCCACGGCAACACCCGCACCGACCGAAAGACCCATGAACAGGTTGACGATGAGGTTGATCAGCGCACCGCACGCACCAACCGCAGCCACGGCTGCGTCTGCGTTGTCCGCCCAGTTGCCCACGACCACCATATCGGCAGCGTTGTAAAGCAGCTGAATGATACCCGTAAACATGACGGGCAGCATGAACCAAATGATTTTACCGAACATTGGTCCTTGCGTGTAGTCTTTTTTCTTTTCATGACCGTACACGCGGAACTTTCTCATATTTCCGCCCGATTTCAGCATTTTTCCCCACTCCTTTGACGCGATTTGATAAATGCACATACAAATTTATTATATAACAAATGAGCGGTTGCGTCAAGAGGTAGGGGCAAGAAAATTATGGGAAAGCGTTAAATGAACCGTAGGGGCGATTCACGAATCGCCCGAAATACAACCACCGTAGGGGCGCATTCCATATGCGCCCGCGAGACGAGCGCCATGATACCGGGGACTGTCCCCTGTGACGTGCCCGAAGGGCATGTTACTGCGGGACTGTCCCCCGTGTCGTGGCGCGGCGGGATCTGCGAACCGCCCGCCACAATCTCGGGATTTTATGTGAGAAAACCCTTTCCATTCTTTTTGAGCAAGAAGGCCCAAAAAGAACCAAAAAGGCCGTTATGTAAAGTTTCGCCTCTGCGGAGGCGACGAGGGCTACGCGCCCTCGACCTGCGCAAACTTTTGAAAAAGTTTGATCAAAACTTTTCGTGAAGGAAGGTTTGCCTATCCTTATGAAATTCCCCTATTTTCATTGACATCCCTCAATTTTTTTGGTATAATAATGATGTATGCAAATTTGATTTTTCGGAGGGTTTTATGGCAAATACCAACCCGATTTATGAAAAGATAGACGCTTTGCGCCGCGAGGTTGCGCACCACGCAAAGCTTTACTACGTGGACGACGCGCCCGTGATCTCGGACTACGAATACGACCGCATGTTTTACGAGCTGCTTGCCCTCGAAGAGGCGCACCCCGAATATTTTGATCCCGCATCGCCCACACAACGCGTGGGTGGCAAGCCGCTTGACAAGTTTGCCAAGGTCACGCATCGCGTGCGCATGGACTCGCTCTCGGACGTGTTCTCCTACGCCGAGCTGACCGACTTTATCTCTCGCGTGCATGCAGAGCTGCCCGATGCACTCTTCTCTGTTGAACCCAAGATCGACGGCTTGTCCTGCTCGCTGATCTACGAGAACGGTGTGCTTGTGACAGGCGCGACGCGCGGTGACGGTGTGACCGGTGAGGACATTACCCAAAACGTGCGCACCATTTTCTCCATCCCCTTGACGCTGCCCGAGCCCTTGACGCTGACCGTGCGCGGTGAGGTCTATATGCCCCGTGCCGTATTCGAGCGCATCAATCAAAAGCGCGAGGCAAACGGTGAGGCACTGATGGCAAACCCCAGAAACGCGGCGGCAGGATCCTTGCGCCAGCTTGATCCGCAGATCACGGCTTCCCGCGCGCTGGACATTTTCATTTTCAATTACCAGGAGGGCGACCTCTACATCGACGGACACGCCCCTGCCACACACCAAGAAACGCTTGACCGACTGGACGCGCTGGGCTTCCCTGCCATCAAATTGCGCACCGTGGTGCACACGGCAGACGAGATCATTGCCCATATCGAAAAGATCGGTACGATGCGCGACGACCTGCCTTACGACATTGACGGTGTGGTGGTCAAGGTCAACCGTCTTGACCAAAGAGCCGTACTCGGCCAGGGCGTCAGCACCCCCAAGTGGGCGGTGGCGTACAAATTCCCGCCCGAGCAAAAGCAAACGAGACTCAACGAAATCACCATTCAAGTCGGACGCACGGGCGTGCTGACCCCCACCGCAGAGCTTTCCCCCGTGCGACTTGCGGGCACGACCGTATCGCGCGCCACCCTGCACAACATTGACTTTATCCGCGAGCGCGGCATTATGCTGGGCGATATTGTATCCGTACAAAAGAGCGGCGACATTATTCCCGAGGTGGTTTGCGCGCATCCCGAAAAGCGTGACGGCACGCAGATCCCCTTCCATATGCCCACGCATTGCCCCTCGTGCGGACACGAGGTGGTGAAGGCAGAAGGCGAGGTGGCGGTACGCTGCATCAACCCCTCCTGCCCCGCACAGCTCTCGCGCGGCATTGAGCATTTTGCCTCCAAGGACGCCATGGACATTGACGGGCTTGGCCCGCAGATCGTGGACGCGCTGATTGAAGCAGACCTCATCCACGACACGGCTGACCTCTATGCGCTGACTGCCGAGCAAATTGCGGCACTCGACCGCATGGGCGACAAATCCGCTGCCAACTTAATTGCAGCGATTGAAAAATCCAAGTCGGCAGGACTGGAGCGTTTGATTTTCGCGCTTGGCATCCGCAATATCGGGCAGGTTGCCGCAACGGCACTTGCGCGCCGATTCGGTACGCTTGCCGCGTGCATGGACGCGACAGCCGAGGAGCTGTGTGCGCTGGACGATTTCGGGCAGATCACCGCAGATTGCGTTGTGGAATACTTCTCCCGTCCCGAAAGCCGCGCCCTTTGCGCGCGCCTGGAGGCTGCGGGAGTGCTGACCGCCTCCACCGCCGCTCCCGTAGGCGACAAACTCGCGGGACTGACCTTTGTGCTGACCGGCACGCTGCCCACCATGGGCAGAAGCGAAGCCGAGAAGCTGATCGTTGCCGCAGGCGGCAAGACCTCTTCGTCCGTATCCAAAAAGACCTCCTACGTGGTCGCGGGCGAGGCTGCGGGCAGTAAGCTGACCAAGGCGCAGAGCCTTGGCGTGACCGTCATCGACGAGGCAGAGCTGCTGCGGATGTTGTCGTAACGCCAAACAATTCGGTTACGCGGTTATTTATTTGTAGGGGGCGACGTCCTCGACGCCCCGGGCAGGCGCGATGTTAATTTTTTGCC
>JAZOVZ010000065.1:0-18626 GCA_045658965.1 Eubacteriales bacterium | reverse complement strand
TTACAATATAATATGGGAGGACACGGAAAAGAAGATTGGTGATGGGAAAATCGGTGGATTTGATAAATATTATCAAATTGAGGGGATTCCTAAAGAAGAATATTTAGCATTCGTAGGATATGATACGAGGAGTTGGATAGGTGATTATCCGTATGAGCCAACTGTATTGGTGCACCAAAGTAAGGGTACTGAATATCAGTTGAATATGTCTTCCGGCAAACTGATTTTGAGGTGCGGGTTGAAGAACACCGGCGACGAATTATATTGGAGTGCTTTAGGACAGCAACTGAGAATTCAAGAGATTACAGAAATTAGTAATAACCTTGCCGAACCGATATTGAAATCTATTAACACCTGCGATTATGTAAACGAAGAAGAGTATGAAAGTGATTTCCGATATATAAAACTTCCAAATGAAGAAGTCTTTGTATATTTGGGAATACAATTTACCATTATGGATTACGAAAGTCTAACTTGGATGGCAACCATCATGCAAATTCAGGAAAATCAATATGTGATTGAAATTAATGACAGCGACAGTCGTTATGAGAAGAAGTATATCCGTTGTAGCGATGAATTGAATGCGGTCATACAAGAAATTGTTAACGAGTACGGCTTAGTGTTCACTACTTGACATTTTCCCCGCGGCAAAATGCCGCGGGGATTTTTAGCTTTTTTTGTAAAAATCTCTTGACATTCTGATCACGCTGTAGTATAATTTCTCTCGTTGCGGAATTTTACAGGGTGAAAGGAATTTGTTATGATTCAACAAAGAACGCTTCCCAGATTTGTTGCACATCCACAAGACACGCTGCGCAAGATCGGTGCATTCGGCAAGAAGAATGCGGTGCTGCTGATCGCTGCCGCATGTGCTGCCATCACGGCTGTCATCGTGCCGCCGGATGCGGCTTATTTGTCGTATTTTGACTTTAAGACGCTGACTTGTCTGTTTTGTACCTTGGCTGTGGTGTGTGCGCTTAAAAATATACGCTTTTTCACGGTGCTCTCGCGCAAGATCGTGCAATGCACGGGCTCTTTGCGCATGGCGGTGCTGGCGCTGGTATGGGTGACCTTTATCGGCTCGATGCTGATCAGTAACGACATGGCGCTGCTGACCTTCTTGCCGCTTGGCTATTTCGTGCTGAGCTTTACGGGCATGCAGAAGTACATGGCGTTTGTGTTTATCATGCAGAACATTGCAGCAAACCTTGGCGGCATGCTCACCCCCTTTGGAAATCCGCAAAATCTGTATCTGTATAGCTTCTTCAACATCCCCACGGGCGAGTTTATGGGCATTATGCTCATCCCGTTCCTGGCGGCTATCGCGCTGATCACGCTTTGCTGCCTGTGCCTGCCCGGTACCAAGCTGGAAATGCCCGAAGAGGGAAGTGAACGCCTGCCCGCAGGGCGCACGGTCATCTATCTTGTGCTGTTCGCACTTGCGCTGGTCGTGGTCTTCCGCGTCATTCCGTATTGGATCGGTCTGATCATCATCACCGCCTCGCTGCTGTTTATGGACAGACGCGCACTCGGTCAGGTGGATTACGGCCTGCTCGGCACGTTTTTCTGCTTCTTTATCTTTGCGGGCAACATGGCGCGCATTCCCGCTGTCAGCAATCTCATGAGCGGACTGCTCGAAAAGAACACGCTGGTGTTCTCGGTGCTGTCCTGCCAGTTTATCAGTAACGTGCCCTCGGCAATCCTGCTCTCGCAGTTTACCACCGATTATCCCGCACTTTTGCTGGGCGTGAATATCGGCGGCGCAGGCACGCTGATCGCGTCGCTTGCATCCTTGGTCACCTTCCGCGAATACTGTGCGCACAATCCCGGCAAGGCAGGCTCGTACCTTGCAAAGTTTACCGCGCTCAATTTCGGTTTTGCGGGTGTGCTGACCCTGATCGCTTCGTTTATCGTTTAATACCAAAGGACCGATGCAAGCAGGCTTGCATCGTTCCTTTTTGATTGACAAAGCGGGCGACATGTGTTATAATGTAAGCATAGGGCAGAAAAACTGCCGGAAAAGGAGGAAATTATGAGATATCTTCGCGTATTATCCATTGTACTCTGTGTGCTTATGATGCTCGCGCTTGCTGCGTGCGGTCAAGGCAACACCAATGAGCAAACTACCCCCGAACCGACCACCGAGCCCGAAACCCAAGCACCTGCCACCGAACAGCCGACCACCGAGGCACCCACGACCGAGGCACCCTCGACCGAGGAGCCGACCACCGAGCCTGAGACCGAAACGCAGCTTGCAGGGCGCGATCAGTTTGCAGACGACGATCCCAACAACCCCTATCTCAACCTGATCAAGGTTGGCAAGTCTATGGACGGCGTGACCGATTGCTATGACGGAAGATACGATTTCGGGTATCCGATCTGCATAACAGACGACGGCGAAGAGTTTTCTTGCGTGCAGGATGCCATCGACTACTTAGCGGAATGGGGCGGCGGTGTCATCAGTATGACAGATTCCACCAACGTCTGCCTGTATTTGAATATTCCGCAGGACGGCAATTTCTACCGCATTGCGTATAACTGGCACAACGTGGATTTCGTCATGAATTACGGCGCGATCTACGACGATTGCACGGAGCAGAACGGCGTTGCAGGATATGCGTACTATTCCGATCTTTACGAGCTGGACCTGTACAGCAATCTGGAGGGCACGTACGTGTGGGTCTTGTCGGAGATGGAGGGCTTGACGCCCGGTCGCTATCTCATTACCACCGATGCGCCTGCTGAAAGCGATTTTTATTACGGCTATGAAAAATCCATGGAGGTATTTGAATGGCCGGGTCTGCCCAGCGCAGAGCAACTTCCCGAATAAATTTGTTTCCCCAAAGGGCTGTCTGAAAGGACAGCCCTTTTTTGCGGAAAAATTGTTTGTGCAAAGCGGCGGGAGCGAGACGGAGAGCCCTACGGAGAATGAAACGTGTAATGCGCAAAATATCGGAATTGCGGCATCGTGCTTGTAGGGCGGGGGCTTGCTCCCGCGGAAATTCGTTGCTTGTTTTTTGCGTATTTATGCGCATATTTGCAAAAACCACTTGAGATTTTGCGGGAAATATGTTATAATGAAAAAAACTGTGCGAATTTTTAAGGAGAATAAAAATGGCATACACAGAAGACGAAAAATTGCAGATTTACACCGAGGCAACAGAGCCTGCGCCTTGTGCGGTGCACGAGTATTACCGTTCGCTGAGCTTGCTTCAAAAGATCCACGGCTACCGCGACGCAGACGCGCTTTACGAGCAGTACGCCAAGGAGATCAAAAGGCTGGAGGATTTGGCGGCAACGGGTGCAAGCTACGATAACGACGACGTAAAGGCGTATCATGCCAAGCAGAAAAAGAAGAGCAATCTGGTCACCGCATTTCTGGTGTCGTTGTTTTGCGTTTCGTTGCTGGCGTTTATCCTGGTCTTGATCCTGACACCCCAGGGATATATCATTTGGCCCTGCCTGACGCTTTGCGTGCTGGTGGGTGCGATCGTATATACGCAGGTCATTCGCCCTGCCTTGGATGCGCGCAGATACAGAAAAATGCAGGAAAATGAGAAAAATCAAAAATAATTTCTCAAAACAGGGAACATTTCAAGAATTTTGGCGTCTATATAAGTAGAGAGGAAACAGATTATGCCCGAACTTTTATCCCCGGCGGGGAATTTTGAAAAACTCAAGGCGGCGCTCTTGTACGGAGCGGACGCCGTGTATTGCGCAGGACAGATGTTTGGTATGCGTTCTGCAGCAGATAACTTTACAAACGACGAACTCAAAGAGGCGGTGGAGTACACCCATGCGCGCGGCAAAAAGCTGTATCTGACGGTCAACACCATGCCGCGCACCAACGAGTATCCCTTGCTGCGCAAGTTCCTCTACGAGATCAAGGACTATGGCATTGACGCCATGATCGTTGCCGATATGGGCGTGCTGATGACCATCAAGGAGATATTGCCCGATATGGAGATCCACATCTCCACCCAGGCAAGCATCATCAGCCCTGCAGCGGCTTGCGGCTGGGCGGCAATGGGTGCAAAAAGATTGGTGCTGGCACGTGAGCTCAGCTTTTCCGAGATCGCTGCCATTCGCGCAGCACTCCCCGCTGACGTGGAGCTGGAGGCATTTGTGCACGGCTCGATGTGCGTGTCCTACAGCGGCAGATGCCTCTTAGCCAACGCGCTCAACGGGCGTGACGGCAACCGCGGTACCTGCTCGCAGCCCTGCAGATGGAATTACGTGCTGGTGGAGGAAAAGCGTCCCGAAATGCCCATTCCGATCGAGCAGAACGAGCAAGGCACGTTTATCATGTCCTCCAAGGATATGTGCACCATTGAGTGCATACCGCAGCTCATGAACAGCGGCATCGATTCCTTCAAGATCGAGGGCAGAATGAAGAGCGCGTACTATACCGCCGTGGTCACCAACGCCTACCGCATGGCGATGGATGCCTATACTGCCGATCCCGATGGCTACGAATTCAATCCCGAATGGCTGACCGAGCTGGAAAGCGTTTCGCACCGCACCTACGGCACGGGATTTTACCTTGACGACCCCATGAACAATCCGCAGCTGCTGGGTGAGTGCGGATATATGCGCGAGAAAGCATATTTTGCAACGGCAACGGAATATAATCAAGAGGAAGCAAGTGCAATAGAGGCGGCAGGCGTGGCTATGGAAACAGAGCAGGGCAGACTGTACCGCTTTGTGCAGCGCAACAAGGTCAGCGTGGGCGAGGGGGCAGAGGTCATCTCTCCCGGTAAGATCGGCGTGGGCTTTGACGTCTGCGAGCTGTACGCGCCTGACGGTACGGCAATCCCGTCTGCACCGCACCCTTCCATGATTTTCTGGTGTCGCGTGCCGTTTACAATTCGCGAGGGTGATATCATGCGCGCGGGCAGCCCCAAGGGCTTTGACAAGCGCAGACCCGATTCACTCTAAGGAGAACTATTGGGAGTCTTACTGCTGAAATCGCTGGTGTACGGTATTATCGAGGGCATTACCGAATGGCTGCCCGTCAGCTCTACGGGCCATTTGATCCTGCTTGAAAATATTTTGACGCTGCAGGTGGGTGCGGACGTGCATCCGCAGTTTGCGTCGGAGTTTTTGGAGCTGTTTTTGGTAGCTGTGCAGCTTGGTGCGATTTTTGCAGTGGTGACGCTTTATCATAGGCGGTTGCTTCCGCCGATCCAAGATCGAGAGGCTTGCCGCGCCTCGCTGCATCTTTGGTCGCGCGTGATCGTGGGCTGCATTCCCGCAGGCATTGCGGGTGTGGCGGTTGACGCGATACTTGAGCGCATTTGCGGCAAGGATATGGACGGACTGCTCTATAACGGCGCGGTGGTTGCCGCCATGCTGATCCTTTACGGCGTGCTTTTCATCATTGCAGAGCGCGTGCGCAAGGGCAGGACGGGCGACGTTGGCGACCTAGCGCAGCTGACGCATGCCAAAGCGTTTGGCGTAGGACTGTTTCAGGTGCTTTCCTTAGTGCCGGGCACGTCGCGCTCGGGGGCTTGCATCTTAGGCGGTATGCTGCTGGGGCTTTCGCGAAAAAACGCGGCGGAGCTGTCGTTTTTCATGGCAGTGCCCGTTATGCTGGGCGCGTGCGGCATCAAGCTGCTGGGATTTTTCCGCTTTATGCTGCAAAACGGCTTGCACATGCCGTGGGCGGCGATGCTTGTGCTGTTGGTTGCGTGTGTTGCAGCGTACGTGACCTCGCGCATCTCTATCCGTTTTTTGATCGATTTTGTTTCGCGCCGCGGCTTTGCGCCGTTTGGCGTGTACCGCATCCTGCTTGGCGCAGCGGTGCTGATCTATTACTTTGTATAAGGAGCTTTTATGCAAGAAAAGCTTGTTGTTCCGTATCCCGTCATTGTGGAAGGGAAGTATGATAAGATCAAGCTGTCCTCGATCATCGAGGCGCAGATCATTCCCACGGCGGGATTTGGCGTTTTCAAAAACCGCGAGCAGGCGCAGCTTTTGCGCAAGCTTTCGGAGAAGAGCATGATCATTGTGCTGACCGACAGCGACGGCGGCGGTAAGGTCATCCGCTCGCATATCTCGTCGCTGATCCCCAAGGATCGCTTGATCCAATTATATACGCCCCAGATCAAGGGCAAGGAACGTCGCAAGGACGCACCGGGTGCGCAAGGCTTGCTTGGCGTGGAGGGCATGGACGCAGACCTTTTGCGCGTGCTGTTTGCCCCTTACGCACAGGGCGATGCGGCAGCGCGTCGGGGCGAAAATCCGCTCTCCAAGACCGATTTCTTTATAGACGGGCTTTCGGGCGGTGCGGACAGTAAAGCCCGCAGAGCGCAGATTGCACGTGCGTGCGGACTGCCCGAGGACATGACCGCGAATGCTCTTCTGGATGCGCTGAAAATGCTGCTTACGTATGACGAATATCTTGCCCTGGTCGGCAGAGAGAAAGAGGAAAAAGGATGCTGAGTGCACTTACCGATATACTGACTTGCCCCGTGTGCAAAAACGGTGTGACGGTCGAGGGCGGCACGCTTTGCTGCCTTGGCGGCAAGCACCGCTTTGATCTCGCACGCGAGGGGTACGTCAATTTAGCCGTGGGACATGCCCCCGGAGGAGACTCCAAGCAGGCAATTGCCGCGCGGACAAGCTTTTTGCAAAAAGGGTATTACGCCCCCGCCGCCTCTGCTCTTGAGCAGGCGGTGCAGGATTACTTGCCCGCAGGCGCGACCCTGATCGACGCAGGCTGCGGACAGGGCTATTATGCCAACCGCATAGCCGCGCAAGGATATCGCGTGCTGGGCGTTGACCTTTCCAAGTTTGGCTGCGCAAGAGCGGCAAAGGATGCTGCCATGCAAAACCTTGACAATGCCGCGTATGCCGTGGCATCGGTCTACACCATGCCCGTGCACGATGCGTGTGCCGACGGTGTGCTCAACGTGTTCGCGCCCTGTGCAGAGCAGGAGTACGCGCGCGTGCTCAAGGATGGCTCATATCTGTTCCTTCTCGGTGCAGGACCGCAGCACTTAATGGGACTCAAGCGCGCCATGTACGAAAATACATACCAAAATGCCGAGCGTTCCGACCTGCCCACCGCGCTGCAGTTGGTGGAGACCCGCAGCGTGCGCTTTGAAATCACGGTAGAGGGGCAGAATGACATTGAGGCACTGTTTTCCATGACGCCCTACTATTGGCGCACAAGCGAGCAGGACAAGCAAAAGCTTGCGCAGCTGGACACCTTGACCACCGAGGTGGACATGCTGCTTTATATCTACAGAAAATAAATAAACAAACAAGGACGATAAAACTATGAAATTTTCACTTTGCATTCCCATGTATAACGAATCCAGCATCATCGAGGATACTGCGCGTCAGCTGTCCGCGTACATGCAGGCAAATTTTGATGATTACGAGATCATTTTTTCCAACGACGGCTCCAAGGACAGCTGCGACAAGCTGGTAGAGTCGCTGCACCTGCCTTATGTCAAGGTGGTGGGTTACGAGCAGAACCGCGGCAAGGGCTATGCCGTACGTACTGCCATGCTGGCGGCAAAGGGCGATTACGTCATGTTCACCGACGCTGACCTTGCCTACGGTACCGACGTCATAGGCACGGTGCGCGATGCATTTCTGGCGCACCCCGAGGCAGATATGGTCATCGGCTCGCGTAACCTGTCCAAGGACGGCTACGAGGGCTATACCCCCATTCGTAAGCTGGCAAGCAAGACCTATATCAAGGTGCTGTGCTTAGCAGGCGGCTTTAAGCTGTCCGACTCCCAGTGCGGCTGCAAGGCGTTTACGCAGGATGCGGTCAAAAAGATCTTCACCAGATGCGAGGTCGATCGCTTTGCCTTTGACTTTGAGGCGATTCTGTGGGCTGTCAAGTACGGCATGACCATTCACGAGATTCCCGTCAAGATCATCAACCACCGCGAGTCCTCGGTCAACCTGGTGCGCGACACGCTCAAGATGCTGCGCGACCTTGTTAAGATGAAGAGAAGAATCAAAAAGGCAAAGATCTAAATAAAATTATATTATCCAACGAAAAGGAGGCAAAAACCATGAAAAAAACGATCACAATTTTACTCTTGACCGCACTTTGCGTGACTGTCTTTACCTCCTGTGACCTTGGAAACGGCTTGATTTCCGAGCTGTTGGGGGATATCAAGGACGTTACGATAGGAGAACAAAATTATCCCACCAACGATTATATTGCGATTGAAACCGATATTGTCATGGATACCATGCCGCCTGTGGTAGAGATCGAGACCACACCGCCTTACGAGATCATGACCGAGGATTACACAATTGATGAATATTGGACTGAAGACGTTTCGGTTGATATCGAGCCGGACGCAACCCATACCGATATAGCGACCGACGACAGTGTGCAGGACGAGATAATTCCTACGCCGGTTCAGGTGGGATATACCGCGATTGGTCTGATGTATAACGGTAAGATCGAGGAGTTGATGGATGCTCAGGATCTACTGGATTGGAACGGTACACTGGAGTTGGAATATCAGCCCGGTGCCCGCATTTATATTAAGGGATTTGTAGCGTATGACCGGTCGGATAATGTCCTTTATCACAGCAATATTCCCGGTAGCGAAACCGGTCAGAGCTATGATTTCAGCTCGTCTGATTACTACGAGCTATATGGCGATTGGCTCGATTGTGATTATATGCACGGCATTTATTTCACGATTCCTATGAATTCTCTTGAAATAGGATATAACGTTGCAGAGCTTTATGCCCAATCTGTAAAAAGCCCGCTTGACGACTGGATCATGCTCGCCAGCGTTGACATCGCCATAGCAGGCGAGACCGACTTTACGGACGAAGTCGAGACGCCTGTTGGATAGACTTTGGCTATACTAAAAGGAGGTATGTATCATGAAAAAAACGATTACGATTTTACTCTTGACCGCGCTTTGTATGACGGTCTTTACCTCCTGTGACCTTGGCAATGGTCTTGTTGCTGAGCTGCTGGGAAAGATCGATCGCGCGGATGAACACCTCTATCCGCCGGAGGATTGTATCGAAGAGCCTATTGACCCCATACCGCCTGTAGAAATCCAAACCACGCAAAATTCTTACGTGACGACCGAGGTAAGCACGACCGAGCCGCCCGAGACGGGCTGCGATTGCGGTCAATGCGACCCGGATGCACCCGACGAGCCTTGGCCAACGCATAGATTCAGCATTTATACCTTGGTTGCCGTGGTCAACGGTGAGCAGATTGTAGGTCGCTACTTTACGTCGGAGAACAGTCACGAATGGAATGGTCAGGCTGACGTGGACGACAGCATTTCCGCGCTGATCGTGCGAGGGTGCTGGCGTTGCCCTGAAAAGGGGGCGATATTGGGTTATTCAATCGACGGCGGTGAAATTCTGTACGATGAAAGCTTTGTGACAAGATCACATGGCGAATGGACGATCAACGGTACTGCAGCGCTCAACTACTGTGATATCGTGATCCCGGTATCCGAGCTTGCACCGGGAAGCCATACCGTGACCTGCTATGCACGCGCAACCAATGAGCAGGGAGAATATACCATGCAGATGATCGAATTTGTGGTCAACCGTCAAGACACGACTTCAGAATCTTCAGAGCTTCCGACTCTGGAAACGTGTGGATTTCTCGGGATAACGCTGCACACACCAAATGGGAAGTCTGCACCGCTGATGACCTTTGGGAAGCTGAAGGACTGGAATGGCGTATTGGATCTCGGAGAGAAGCTTCGGGAGTGGGAGAGCATGTTGAATGCTGAAGACTTTACACAGGGAGAGCTTCGTTTCCGAGGATACGCTACGTATGACGTTATGCCGCATGTGACCTATTACTTAACAGTGATGACTTGGTATGGAGATACAGGTATACACAGCGAACCGATCAGCATTGTCACGCCCGATGCATCCGACGTTGCATTGATCGGTATGAAATACGAGAAGCGCATGACCGTGTTCGAATTTACCGTACCCGTTGAGGCGTTGTGGAATACCGGGGATACGATTTATCTGAGCGGCGTAGTTCCGATTGATGCCCTGATAGGAGAGAACGCTCCGGTGATCTATGAGCAGCAAATCGACGTTTTGATGCCACAGCCCGAGATCGAAACCGAGATTGTGGAAGAAACGCAGGAATAAAGGAGGTACCTATGAAAAGAATTGCATTGTTCTTTTTGATAGCCTGTTTATGCTGCAGTTTTGTAGCATGCGATATGGGCAACGGCCTTGTTGCTGAGCTGCTGGGAGGCATTCGGAACGAATACGACTACGGCTACGTTGAGCCGCCGGTAGATGTATATGAATCGGAATATGTGGCGATCGATCCGATCGAGCCGTGGGGCACGGTTGAAATCGAAACTCTGCCGCCCATGCCCGAAACGACCGAGGAGTACACGGTGGAGGAGTACTGGAGCGAGGATGTGATCATCGAGCCCATCGAACCTCTGAGGCAGGTCGTGTATTCGGTGGTAAGGCAGATCGATTGTGAGTATATCTCGGGCTGTGAAATATTTACGGAATCCTTGTGTACCAACAATAAACAGTGGGTTGACCCGAATGACGTGACTGTTGAGCAGGGCTGTGATTCGGTAATCGTCAGCGGCATTATTGGGATTGCAGATGTGGATGATGTGCGATTCGGCTATTCGATCAACGGTGAAGGTCCTTTCTATTCGGAGGCGTTTTACAGAGATCCCGATGCGTTCGAAAAGGAATCGGTGTTTAAATACTATGGTGCGGACTACGTAAGCGAATACCAGGTGACTATTCCGCTTGCAAACTTGCCCGCGGGCAGTTACGAGATCAAGATTTGGTACGCCAATTACGTAAATGAGGCTCTGCAGGCGTACAACGTGGAGGTTCAGATTTGTATTTTCAATTTGGAGATCGCGCAGCCGATTATGGATTGACGAAAAAACATATATTAACTGATGCAAGGAGGAAGCCATCATGAAAAAAACGATTACGATTTTACTCTTGACCGCACTTTGCATGACCGTCTTTACCTCCTGTGATTTCGGTAACGGGCTTGTTACCGAGCTGTTTGGAGGATTGAACCAAGGCAACGCGGATGTGGATCCCGTTGTGGACATTTTGGAAACCGTTGTGGATATGGATCCTGTTGACCAAACCACGGAAATCGAACCCGGTTATGCCGAAGTCGTCGGACAGGGATTTTTGAGTGTTTCCAGACAATATTCGTGGTCAGAATATACTGCGCAGCTGCTATCCGAACAAAGACTGGAAAACTGGGACGGAAAACTTAAAATTACAGATGCCGGCAGTGCAACTCTTACCATTGTCGGATACGTTGCCTATAACGGATCTGATGAGGTGGAATATTTTTGCAACGTGTACGCTTGGTATGGAGATGATGCCATGACAAAGCTTGAAGTGCAGAAGATTACGCCCGATCAAGACATGCTTGACAAAATTGGTGAGATTCAAGCAGAGCATCTGGATGTGTTTTTGTTTTCCATTCCGTATGATGCAATCAAGGATCGCATGGAGATTACAGTATTGGGAGTAGGAGCACGATCTTCCGCAGTTGTCTTCAGACAAGATATTACGATCGAGAAAGAAATTGAAAGTTGCGATTGCGGCGAATGCGATTGATTTCTATTGTGGATTACAAAATGAAAGGAGTACGGAACATGAAAAAGCTTATAACCATGTTACTGTTAACCGCGCTTTGCATGACCGTCTTGACCTCCTGTGACCTTGGCAACGGCCTTGTTGCTGAGCTGCTGGGAGATATCAAGGATGTACCGGTTGGCGAGCACATCTATCCCACGGATGAATACATTCCGATTGAAACCGATATTATCATGGATATTGAGCCTATGCCGCCCGTAGAGATTGAGACCACACCGCCCTACGAGATCATGACCGAGGAGTACACCGGACCGTATACGACAGGGGAAGAGACGAGAGACCCTTATGATTCGGGAGACGTGGAAGTTCCCAATCTGGTCTGCTGCGGATACTTATACGTGGAAGGCGTGTATAAAACCGACGGCTCCTGTGAGCCTGAAACCGAGATCTTGCTTACAGAAGAGCAACTTGAGAAATGGGATGGCTTTATCCACATTGATGAGTCTTTGGAGTGCATTCGCATTGTGGGGTACGCGGGCTATAACGATTCGGACGATATGACCTTTTACTATTGGCTGAACACGTCGACCAAGAAGCAAACCCAGTACGTAACCACCTTTACGCCCGATGACACGACGATTGATAAGATCAAGGCGGCGGGTGCGGAATATCCCGTTGGTTTTGTTGTGACTGTTCCGACAGAGATGCTGGAGCCGGGCATCAATGGCTTGACGCTGTTAGCAGATCCGATCGGTGCGCTGATCGATGGGTGGGTGTTCTTTGCGGATATTGAAATAGAAATGTTCACCACCGTGCCCGAGGATACCACGGAGCCCACCATTGAAGAGCCCTATATTGATTATGATTAAATATTGACGGTTAGCCGACATTAATTTTTAAGGAGGAAACCATCATGAAAAAAACGATTACGATTTTACTTTTAACCGCACTTTGCGTGACTGTCTTTACCTCCTGTGACCTTGGCAACGGCTTGGTTGCCGAGCTGCTTGGAGATATCAAGGATGTACCGGTTGGCGAGCACATCTATCCCACGGATGAATATGTCCCGATTGAAACGGATATTATCATGGACATTCCGATCGAACCGCCCGTGGAAGAGATTCAAACCACACCGCCCTACGAGATCATGACCGAGGAGTATACGGGACCGTATACGACGGGGGAAGATTGGACCTATGACGTTACGATGGATATTGACATTGCTTATCCCGACGTGCAGGCGGGTTTTGAGATTCGTTCGGTCGAGTGTAACTATCCGGATGGCACCGAATTTATGGAGACTGTCGGTGGAGACATTTTGGGGGCAGAGGTGGTCTTGCGTCCCGAAATTATGTCGGTCAGCTTTGTCGGCACGGCGGTGCTGTATGATGGGTCGTGCACGTTGGGCTACCGCATTGGCGAGGAATGCATATTTGACGATAGCTTTTGGGGCGTTGGAACGGACAGCGAACCGGAGTACAGAGCGCTGAAGATTGAGATTCCCGCCGATCAGCTGACGGATGGCTATAATGAGGTTACGCTCCTCTATGAATTTTACGGTCAGATACACGAGATCGGTACAATTCTTGTGTTCAAGGAATTGCCGACCACGGAAGTGGAATATCCGGTAGATCCCGAAGAAGTTCCGGAAGGGAATATTGACGATTAAATAAAAGTAGGGGCTGCGTCGCATGACGCAGCCCTTTTAATAAGGCAAATACATCGTAGGGCGGGGGCTTGCTCCCGCCGCGTTTTTGCAATATTCGCCGGTCTCTACAATATGTATCCGTTGTGTACGGTGGCGGGAGCAAGCCCCCGCCCTACGGAGCACATTTTTACCTATGCCGCGGCCTTGCCTGCAACTTGCTTTTGATTTGTGCCGTCAGGGCGGCAGAGGCGCACATGATTGCCACAAATCCCGCGCGAATGCCAAGGCTTGCGCCAAGACCCAGCCCCATTGTCAAAGCTTGCCGCGTCTCACTACCGAAAAACAGCCCTGCCACAAGCCCTATCCCTAACAGCACGCACCCGCCAAGCAGCGCGCAGGGAAGGACGGCAGAGTGACAGCGCAGCCCCACGCCCAAGCCGCCCGCAAGAGCGGAAAGCATCAACGCGCCAAAGCCAAACGGCACGACCAGCGCATCCGGGTCTGCTGCACCGTTTGCAATCACCGCACCCAAAAGCAGGGAGAGCACCGCCCCTGCCAAAGCAAAGCCCAGCCCCCACAAAAGCCCCGACAAAAAGCCGCCCGCGTCCTCGTTTCTGCTCTTCACCGTATGTGCACGTGCGGGCAACGCCCCCATGACCGATCTGCTCATAAAAAAACGCCTCCGTATTCATGATATTACCGTGTTCTCGGTAATACTGTATGCATACGGAGTCGTTTTTATGTCGTTTTGCAATTACTTTGCGTCTTCTGCCTTAACGTCAACCTTGCTGATCGCGCTCTTAAGCAGGCGGATCTTGGTGCGGTCGTGGCTGGTCTCGATCAGAACGGTCTCGTCTCTGATGCTGATGACCTTGCCGATGATACCGCCGATGGTGGTGATCTCATCGCCTACGGAAAGGTTGTTACGCATGTCGTTGATCTCTTTTTCCTGCTTCTTCTGGGGGCGGATCATAAAGAAATAGAAGAACAGACCAAAGCCTACCAGCATCACAAGTGTGATCACCAGAGAGCCACCGCCGCCTTCGCCGCCGAACAGGGGAGCAAAATTCAAAAAGTTCATGTTTTTATCCTCCATTGGGTATTTTTTCACATATAGGGTTATTATAGCCTAAAAAGCCTTGAAAGTCAAGCATAAATCGAAAAAGGTGCAAATAATTCATATTATGTTAATAATCGTATGATATCATGTAATGTGGTGTATGATACATACAATATGGAGGAATTCTATGAATAAAGATAAATGTCCCTGCAAAAAGACCTCTATCGGCGGTCAGGCGCTGATGGAAGGCATTATGATGCGCGGTCCCCAAAAAACTGCCATGGCGGTGCGCAATCCCGAGGGCGAGATCGTGCTGGAGGTATCTGCCAACAGCACCAAAACGCCCGTGATCGCCAAGATCCCCGTTGTGCGCGGTGTCTATAACTTTGCCATGTCCATGATCCAGGGCTATAAGTGCCTGATGCGCTCTGCCGAGATCTCCGGACTTGAAGAGGCAGAGGAAGAGATGCGCCGCGAAAAGGAAGCCAAAAAGGCTGCCAAGGCGGCAAAAAAGGCTGCCAAGAAGGGTGAGCCCGTAGAGGCAGATGCCGAAGTACAGGAGCAGCCCGAGCAGCCCGTAGTCGAGGAGGTTGCCGATCAGGCTGCAGAGGTTGCAGAAACCGCAGAAGTTGCAGAAGCAGCAGAGGCTCCCGAGACTACAGAGACTCCCGCGCCCGCTGCTCCCGCAAAGAAAGAGAAAAAGGCCGACAGTGCATCGCTGACCACCACGCTTGTTATGGTGCTGGGCGTTGTGCTCGGCTTGGGACTTGCAATTTTGCTGTTCAAATTCGTGCCCACCGCACTTTACGATCTGATCGTGGGACTTGTGCCCGCGCTCAAGCCCGAGGATATTGCCCTTGAGTCGTTTATCCGCTCCTTGATCGAGGGTCTGTTAAAGATCGTCATCGTGGTCGGCTACATGGCAGCGGTTTCCTTGATGAAGGAGATCCGTCGTACCTTCCAGTATCACGGTGCAGAGCACAAGACCATCTTCTGCTATGAGGCGGGACTTGAGTTGACCGTGGAGAACGTGCGCAAGCAGAGAAGATTCCACCCCCGCTGCGGCACCTCGTTCCTGATCTTGATGGTGCTGGTCAACGTATTCGTGTCCTTCTTTATCGAGCCCTCCTTCGTTGCCATCTTCGGTGACACCATGAAGAACGTGCTCACCCCCATTCACAGCGTGCTTCCCACGCTGGTACGTACCGGCATATCCTTGATATTGCTGCCCCTTGTTATGGGCATTGGCTACGAGCTGCTCAAGCTTGCAGGCAGATACGATACCGTTATCACCCGTCTGATTTCTCTGCCCGGCGTCTGGCTGCAGCACATTACCGTGCTTGAGCCCGACGACAGCATGATCGAGTGCGCGATCGCAGCCGTCAAGGAAGTCATTCCCGAGGACGAAAGCGACCGCTGGTAATAAAATTTTTTCGCAATAGGAGATATGATTATGAAAATTGTTTGCTGTAACGATTATAAGGAAATGTCGCGCGTAGGCGCAGGTATGGTCGCTGAGATCGTCAAGTCCAAGCCCGACTGCGTGCTGGGTCTTGCTACCGGCTCTACGCCCGAGGGACTTTACGCAGAGCTGATCGACATGTATAAAAAGGGTGAGCTGGATTTTTCTCGCGTTACCACGGTCAACCTGGACGAATACTATCCCATCTCTCCCGAAAACGAGCAGAGCTACCGCTATTTTATGAATACCAAGCTGTTTGACCACGTCAACGTGGATAAGGCAAACACCCACGTTCCGAGCGGCAGTGCAGAGGATGCAGCAGCCGAGGCTGCAAGATACGAGTCCTTCGTGCGCTCTCTGGGCGGCGCGGATATTCAGATCCTCGGCATTGGCAGAAACGGTCACATCGCGTTCAACGAGCCCGCAGAGGCTCTGTATCCCGCAACCCACGTCACCGGCTTGACCGAGGACACCATTGATGCCAACGCGCGCTTCTTTGCAAGTGCCGACGAGGTTCCCACTAAGGCGTTGACCATGGGTATGGGTACCATTTTGTCCGCAAAGAAGATCATCATTCTTGCAAACGGCAAGGGCAAGCACGAGGCAGTTTCGGCTATGCTTAGCGGTATGGTCACCACCTCTTGCCCCGCGTCCTTCTTGAATTTGCACGCTGACGTGACCCTGATCTGTGATCACGAGGCTTACGAGGGCTGAGATGGATATTCTGACGATCAAAGAGCAGGCAGCAAGGGCAGCACAACAGATTTTGGACGCATCAGGCGCGAAGGCAGGGCAGATCATGGTCGTGGGCTGCTCCTCGTCCGAAATTGCGGGCGGTCAGATCGGGCACGCATCTGCACCCCAGGTGGCAGACGCGGTGTACGATGCCATTGCAGCGGCTTGCAAATCCCGCGGCGTGTTCCTTGCCGCGCAATGCTGTGAGCATCTCAACCGTGCGCTGATCGTGGAGCGTGCGTGTGCCGAGAAGTACGGACTTTGTGAGGTCTGCGTACTGCCGCAGCCCAAGGCGGGCGGCTCGTTTGCAACCGCTGCATGGGCGGCTATGCAAGAGCCCGTGGCGGTTGAATATATCAAGGCGCACATGGGCATGGATATCGGCGGCACGCTGATCGGTATGCACCTGTGCCACGTGGCTGTGCCCGTGAGAATTGAACAGAACGTCATCGGTGCTGCAAGCGTGCTTTGCGCACGCACCCGTCCCAAATACGTGGGCGGCAGCCGCGCGCACTACCCGTAGCCGCACGGGAGTCGAACCGAATTGCCCGAGGGCGATTCATTTTCGCATCTTCCGTCAAAGCTCGCCTCGCAAGATTGGTATCTTGCTTCGGCTTGCTTTGACAAAATCTATCAAAAATGCATTCGCCCTCGGGTGCGAGCAGTTTTGACGCAGCAGATTTTTTCGAGCCCAAAAGCTTTTTCCGCAGGGCATATAGGCAATATGTCCAAGGGGAAAGGTGAAGGGATCGGGAAAATCTGCTTGTCAAAACCAACTTGGTTTGACTCCCGTGCGGCTAAGGCGCGGGAAGATGAATTTTCTGTAAATAAATCGCCAAACCCCTTGAAACTTACCTTGGGTAAGAGTGTAAAATGTGGATGATGTAACCCGTCATCCACATTTTTTGAAAGGATTCTGACTATGAAGATGAAAGAAATCTGCGCGCGATCGGGGTTGACCGAGCGTGCGGTGAGATTATATTGTGAGCGCGGACTTGTGCACCCCGAAAAGCGTTGGGAGCGTGGCAGGGAGTATCTGGATTTTTCGGATCACAACCTGCGCGAGTTGACAATCGTGTCCGAGCTGCGCCGCGCCGAATTTACCTTGGATGAAATTGCCGTCATGTTAGAGAATCCCGCGCAATGCGGCGACGTGCTGGCAGGCTGGAGAGGCAGGATCACCGAGCAAAATCAACGCTTGGAGAGCGCAAAGGATAAGCTTGCCGAGCTTTCCGCGCACGATGCCTTGAGCGCAGAGCGCGTTGCCGAGCTGTTGGGGGCAAGGACTGTCGCACACGGCGCAGCACCCTTTGAGGGTGAGACCTTTGCCGAGTTTTGCGAAAGGGAATCGTATTCCGGTACGTACAGCGCGGAAATGCAGGAAATCAGCCGTAAGGAGGAGCGTCGCACACGCTTTGGCAAGGTGTTTTTGATCCTATATACCGTGTTCATGGGCTTTACGGCACTGCTTGGTCTTGCATATTCCTACGGATCATCGGGAGTGCTGTTGCCGGGACTTGTGATGATTGCTGCATTTATCTTAGTCACCGTATTTTTGTACCGCGGTGCGCTTTGGGCGCGCGGCGTTGCGATCGTAGGGCATATTGTCAGTGCCGCGCTGATCGGCTATCAGATACCGTCCTTCTTTCCGGGCGCACGCGACTACGTAGTGAACGTGACCTTAGAGGACGGCACGGTTGATACCATCGTGCACACCTATCCCTTGTGGAACAGCCTGCTTCTCACCGGAGTATTGTTTCTTTTGGTGGCGCTTGATCTGTTCTGCGTGTACATGCTATGGTTTAACCGCGGTGTTAAGGAGTATCTGTACGACAGGTCTTTGAATTATTGAATAAAAGACGCGATGCCCGGGGTGGGTGTCGCGTTTTTTGCGTTATGAAGTTTTTTATGAGCGCGCGGGCGATTCTTGAATCGCCCCTACGAGCTGTAGACTTGTGCTTATCGACTTGTAGGGGCGATCAGTGTGTCAAGAGTAAGATTGTAAACAATATGTGTAAGGACATGGTATACACACCCAAGGAGTAAGGGGGATGCGTTTGGAAGCCGAACGGAGCGAAGCGTAGAGAGACTACCAATCGCGGCGCGTACTTAGAGGCGGCTGATTTTGCGATGTATAAGTT
>JAZOVZ010000064.1:0-11468 GCA_045658965.1 Eubacteriales bacterium | reverse complement strand
CCGCCCCGCGGGCTGGCCGTGGTGAGGGTTTATGATTGATATAGGTTTTTACATCAACGCTCTGTACAGCGTGGTCAGCACGTCGCCGTCCTCGATGGCGGTGGGTGCAATGACCACCAAGCCCTCGGCGGTGACGGTGATCGCCTTGCCTGCCGCTGCAATAGCCTCGGCGGGCATGACGTATGCAATACCGTAGTGGTCGTAGGTGGTAAGTCCCTCGCAGGACACGCCGATGACCTCTTCCACAAACGCCTTGGGAAGATAGAACTCGTTGCCTCTGCCCATCAAGGTCGCCTTGGTGCTGGAAGCATCCAATCTGACCTGCTTGCCGCCTGCAAACGCGTAATACGAGCCTGCCTTGAGCACGATCATATCCTCTGCAAGACATTCGGGCGTCTTAACCTCGGTCTGCACCGTGGTATAGCGGTAATTGAAGCGGTCGTTGGGCGCGGTATCGCCCTGATCCAGGAAGTGCATGATATTGCCGTCCACAACGGAATTGTCCGCCCACTTGAAATCAAAGGTGTCGCCCAGGCTCATGACCGAGCGCGCTACCTTGATCTGCAAGAACTTGCCGCGCAGGTTAAATTCGCCCTGCCCGACCGTTTCAAGCTCCCAGGTATCCTTACCAACGAACTTTTCCACCGAAACCATCTTGCCGTCGCGGCTGCGGTTGATGAGGTAATCATAGCCGTACCAGCCGGTCTCGCCGTTGCAATCCGCATCGATAAAGAGGTTCATCCAATTCGTACCCTCGGCTGCAGTAATATCCGCCGCGCACTCTGCAAAGAAATACAGATTCTCCGCATCGGACGAGACCTTGGCGGTGACGAAATCGTTTCTGCCCGAGGTATTGGTATAGCGGAAGTCACCCACGTAAGAGAAGTGGTCGCGGTGCGCGGTGTCACCCTCGTAGTCGCGGTACTCGGGGCCGACGATGTTCCATTGTCCCACGTCGCCCTCAATGTTGATCGCCCATTGCTCAAACGCAGCCTCCTGCGCGCGAGAGCCCTTGTACTGGCGGATATTCTGCACCATCTGATAGAAATAGTTATCGTTAAAGCCACCCGTCATGGGCTCGATGTCACGGGAATACTCGGTGTTGAACGCATCCACGTAGTACCACTGGTACTTGGGGTTCTTTTCGTCTACCTTATATTCGTTGCAAATGGTCTGTCCCTGCGCAGCGTTGCCCGCAGAGCCGCCCCAGCGGCCTGCCCACCATTCGTTCCAGCCCGTGATCATGATCAGCGGCGGGTCGACCTCTTTTGCATAGTCAAAGTGCTCCTGGAATGCAAGTCCCAGACCAGAGGTGGTGTTCATAAGCGCATAGCCGAAGTCCCAATCGCCCTCGTAGGCGGGAATGCCGTTTTTGTGCGTATAGCTTCGACCGCCGTTGGTGCCCGCGCTGCCGTTTGCCCAGAAGCCGCACATGACGATCATCTGCTCGACCTCACCCGTGGGAGAAAGTCCGGGAGACTGCGGATACATATCTGCCCACGCCCATCTGCCCTTGCCGTCCTTGGTGGTATACCAGCTATCCGAGGTAAACGCCCAGCTCTGGCGCGCGGTGAAGAAATCCGCCATTTCATCGGGCAGCGAACGCTTTAAGATATCCGGGAAGAAGATCAGCGGCTTGCCTTCCCACATAAACCACATATCCGCATACTTGCCCGTGGAATAGTAGTTGTTCCAAAGGAAATTCAGAGAGGATGCCGCCAAGGATTCGGTATTGCCGCAATGGAAGCAGATCTGGGGCACGTTGTAGCCCTCGGTGCGCATCTCGCTCCATACGCGCAAGAGCGTCTCGAGATTATGCTCGTAAATAATACCGTTGGTGGCGTCCACGTAGATGAAATCCACGCCCGCCTCGGCAAGCATGTAGCCGTGCTTGCGGATGACCCACTCGTCATCCGAGTTATAGTAGCCAAAGTAGGGCTGTGCCCAATAGTGTGCAAAGCCGAGGCTGCCCTGCGGGATGAGATCCCACACAGCGTCCACGCCGCCCTCTAAATATGCGGCGGTGTGGTCGTAGAGATTGTGCTGTCCCTGCTCGGTGGCATTGTGCCACATAAAGTAGAAGATGCCCACCTTTTTATCATTCGGTGCGGCGGTGTCACCGCCCACGGGCGTAACGCGGCCTACGTCATCGGTCGCCACCCACGTATCTGCAAACACGTCGCGGGAATTGAGCATATCCACAGGCTCGGTGGTCGATACCGTCGATTGTCCCGATACCTTCATATTACTGATTTTCACTGCTTTTTCCATATGATGCGTCCAAATGCGCGCGTATCCCGTTTTGGGTACCGGCTCATCAAGAGGCTCGGTAATGTCGGGTGCGTCGCTTCCCTCCAAATATAATTCCAGCTTATCTTGGCTGATCACAAGCTTTGCCAGCGGTGTCTTGGTACCGTTATCGCTGTAAAAGATCGAGATGACGTCCGAGACGGGATCGTCCTCCACGATCAGCGAAACGCCCTTGGAAAAATCCACGGGACACTGCACCATGGTGCAATTCGGCCACGTGCCCGTACGCAGACCGATCTTTTGGTCTTTCATCAAGATCCACACGCGCTGCCCTTCATGGTTGGGCGCACTGCCCGTGCCCGACAGACGCAAGCCAAGATACGCGCTGTCATAATCCGCCTCTTCGGGGGCGGTGGAGAGCAGCTTGAACTCATACTTGGCAGTCACGGTCTCGTTGAACTTGACGCCGATATTAAAGTTCGCAACCGTATTGGCGTTGAGGGTAACGATATCGCCCTTGGCTCTGCCCTCACCGACCGTAAACACCATACTGCCGCCCGTAGCGGAGTACTCGTATTCCTCCGAGACCACCTTTTCGATCTCGGTCACGGTCTGCTTTTCAAAGCTGAGATCTGTCGTATTCTTGAAGGGACCCGTCTGCGGCTTGGTACGGTCTACCTGCTCCTCGGTCGGTGCGTCCGTTCCTTGCTCGCTGCCCCCATCGCCGCTCTGCTCATTCCCCTTGCAGGCAAAGCAGCCAAGCAGCATGGAAGCGCATAAAAGACACAGTAAAAAGATCTTTAACGTTTTTCGCATAATGGTTTCTCCCTTTATTGGTCTTGATCTGCATACAGATCATTGTAGTAAATGTTATTCTCCTCGGTCACCACGGGTCTGTACGCAAAGATGAAGGGCGCATCCCCGTAGCTGATGGGCTCCTTGGTGGGCTGCTTTTTGTTCATGATGCGCGTATCCGAGCCGTGATCGTATCGCAACGCGCTACCGTCCTTGTAATCGGATGCCAGCATAAACACGTGCTGCGGTCCGCCGTCCTTTGCGGGGCGCACGAACACGATATCCCCCGCGCGCAGATCCTCCACGTTTGTGATCTTTTCAAAGCCCATCTCCTCGCACCAAGGGTGCAGATTGGACACCACCTTGCCCTGCACCAAGGGCTGATCGGTAAATCCCGCACGGTACAAGATCCAGTCCACAAGTCGGTCACAGCTGGTGCGCAGCGGACGGTGATTGATACCCGGATTGGTGCAGGAGTCCCCGTATTTGAATTCGGTTTCTCTTGCGTAATTGACAATGTAATAACCCTCGCGCAGCAAATTGGTCTGCAGCAGCGAATAGGGCGTATACACGATCTCCCCCTTTTCGTTTGCCACGCGGTAGCCGTATTTCATGTATTTGTCGCAAGCCTCTCTGGCCTCCTCCAGCGTTGCATACACCTCGCCCTTGACGTTATCCTTTGGCAGATGGAGTCTGTCCTCGTACAGGCAAACGTAATATCCTGCCGCAACCTCGGGCACGGGTGAAATCTCTCCTTTGTCCTCTGCGATATACGCCTCTGCCTCTGCGCGGTCAGCACAGAACGCGATCTGCTCGATGAGAATGGAATCCCCCTTTTGCACGAAGTTGGAGTAATCGAGGCGGAAACCGTCGTTAAAGCGGACGCACCAGTCCTCGGTGTCCTCTGTCGCCTCAAAGATCACGTACTGCCAGACGCGCTCGCCAAAGAACTCGCTGTCACCGCCAAAGATCTCGGTGATCGCATACTGTCCCTTGGCATGCTCGCGCTCGTTGGTGGCGTAAAACATCTCAAAAGCACCGCCCCACTCGGCTTGCAGCTTGAACACGATCACTTTTTTCTCCTCGGGTGTAAAGGGCACGTAATTGCCGCTTTGCTCGTTGACGGGATATCCCGCCGTCTTGTACATACTGTTGACGTCCCAGGAGATACCGGGGTCACGCGATTCGCTCTTGGCATACGTTTCAAGACCGCGCTCGGTCTGCTTGATGGTGGTTGCCGTGCCGCGCGCAAACGCCGCCTTGAATACAGCTGCATCCAGCGACGCAAGATCAATGCGGTCGGGATACGGGATCAGATACGGCAAAGGCTCGGGGCCGGGCTTTTCGGTCGTAATTTCCATGATCTGCTCCGTGGAGTCCTCCGCGTTAAGACCTTCCTCCTTTGAGCCATCCTTGCCCTTGCAAGCCGTGGCACAAACGGTCAAGCACAGCAGCGCAAGCATATAGCAAAGTACACGCTTTGGCATATCCACACTTCCTTTCTTTTCAAACAAGCTGTGAGCTTTACAAATTCATTGTATCACACCCGCGGCGTTTTTGTCAAGTGTGCATAACTCATATGTGTATTTTAGTCTGCGTTTTGTGTCTTTTTGTCCACTTCTCTTGACAAACAACGCGCACCGCCTTATAATGAAATCGTACAATTTCATTGCTGACGCGGCAGAAAGGACGCAAATATGAACCTTGTTCCCCGTTTTTCATTCAAATACAACGGCAAGCCCTTTGACCTTTCCTCGGCAAGAATCACCCCTACCGATTACGGCTATCTCTACGAGCTTGCGGACGGACTTTGCGTTGAGCTGCACGTCAAGGAGTATCCCGCGTACCGTGCGATCTCCTGGCTTTTGTATTTTGAAAACAAGGGCGAGCACGACTCGGGGCTGATCAGCGACATTCTCGACTGTGACGCGACCTGGTGCTTTGCCGAAATCCCCGGGCAAACGCCGCCCCTTACCATGTACAATACCGACGGCTGCGCGGGATACGAGGCATACCTGCGCTCCGACAGCATCGCAGAGGAGTGCAAGGTGCACCCCACCAAAATGCCCCTTGGCACTTCCCGCTCCTTTCGACCTATGGGCGGCCGCTCCTCCAGCGGACAGATGCCCTTCTTTGAATTCTATACCCAAAACCGCGGCCTGCACGCCATCATCGGCTGGTCGGGACAGTGGCGCGCCTCTTTTGCCCACACGCAAGGAGATACGCTGGAGCTGAAATCGGGCTTGGAATACACCGCGTTCAAGCTGCACCCGGGCGAGCGCATCCGCACCTCCTCCATTCTGCTCATGGAATTTTTCGGCTCGCGCGTGCAGGGCAGCAATCAGCTGCGCCGCTTGATCAAAAACGAGCTCTGCCCCTTTGACGCAGCGCAATTCCCCTTCGCGCTGGAGGGCATGGGGCTGACGACCGAGCGTCACCTGTATCATCTCAACAAATACCGCGACCACGGTGTAAAAGCCGATTATTATTGGATCGACGCGGGCTGGTACGGCAAGGGCGGCACACCCGGTGCTGCCGATTGGTACAAGCAGGTGGGCAACTGGCAGGTGCGCCCCGACGAGCACCCCGACGGCCTTCGCGACGTAGTGGATACCGTCCACGCCTCGGGCATGAAGTTTTTGCTCTGGATGGAGCCCGAGCGCGCCTACCCGGGAACGGATCTTGCCGTCGAGCACCCCGACTGGCTGTATCCGCTTGACGGCTTTTACCTGCTTTTGCGCCTTGATAAGGACGAGGTGCGCGAGTATCTGTTTGACGTGATCTGCTCCTTTATCGATACCTTGGACATCAAGTGCTTCCGTCAGGACTTTAACATGGAGCCGCTCCAATCCTGGCGCATTACCGACGAGATGGATCGCGGCGGCATTTGCGAGATCAAGCACATCATGAATCTCTACCGTCTTTGGGATGATCTGCTCGCCAAATACCCCGACCTCGTCATCGACAACTGCGCCTCGGGCGGCAGACGCATCGACGCAGAGTCGCTGCAAAGAACCATTCCCATCTGGCGCACAGATGCCTTTTGCGAGCCGGACCTCGATCCCGATGCCATTCAGACGCAGATGTTTGGCTACAACCGCTTAGTGCCCTGCTCGGGCGGCGTGTGCAAGCGCATGGGGGACACCTACGCGACCAGAAGCTCCTACGCCCCCGCTTACGTGGGCAGCTGGTGGTGGACGGACAGACCCGACCGCCCCGAGCCCGACGAACAAAAGCTTGCCTGGATGGCAAAAATGTGTGACGAGTACCGCTCCCTGCGCCATTTCTTCTCCTGCGACTTCTATCCGCTTGAAAACGGCGGCTGGTCGTACGAGCACGGCGGCTGGGCAGCCTATCGCTACGACAGACCCGAAGAGGGCGACGGCATGATCATGGCGTTCCGTCGCGCAGGCTCGAATTGCACCACCTCCTGCTACATACTCGAGGGCTTGCAGCAAGACGCGATCTATACCGTGACCGATATCGACACAAGCGAAACGACCGAATGGAGCGGCAAGACCTTGACCGAGCAAGGACTGACCGTGACCATCCCCGAACGGTATATGAGCAAGATTTTGGTCTATAAGATCAAATAACAAGCAAAAAACGAGGAGTTACCCTTGCGGGCAGCTCCTCGTTTGTGTATTTTGTTTTTTGCTTACTTGATGGGCTCGGTCAGATAGAACAGCATCCATGCTTGCTCACTCCGAAGCACTTCCTCGCCGTCCACCTCTTGGGTATAATGCACCTCTACCACGCATTCCATGGCAAGTCTTCCATCGGGCAGCATATACAAGTCGCCAAAGAAATAGTTATCCTCCGGATGCAGCATATAGCCGTCCAAGGTCTGCTTGAGCGTTTGCATCACGCTCTCGGGCAGCGGCTCCATCCCGCGCATCGCACCCACGTATCCCAGCGAGTAGGTGCCGATCTCCTGCCAATTTGGTGCATAGAAGGTCACGTAGATCGAGTCGTTGGTGCGAAAATCTCCTACGCAACGCGTAAACTGATATTCCACGTAATAACCGGGAGACACCTTTCTTGATCCACGCTGATACGCTTCGGGATCGCTGACCAGCGTCTTGACCAGCTCATACGCCGTTTCCCACTGCTCTACATCCACGGGATCCGTCTCCTGTTCTTCTCCGGGGCGGTATACGTAAAACGACGTCAGAGCACCGTTGACTGCGTCAAAGGATGCGTTTATTTCAAAATCGTCATCCGACCAGCTATACAGGTGTCTTTTTTGTTGCAGAATGGTTTCCGTTCTGGAATGTATATAGTACAAAACGTATTGCTGTCCCTCGTAGGTCACGGTACGGGTGGTGGGAGCAGTCGCATCCTTATACGGCTCACCCTGAACCATTTCCCATTGAATATCCTTCCCTTTCAGCTGCTCCGACTTGAATTCCCCGGTGCTGGCAGAAAAGATAACGTAATCATGCGTGGTGACAAACGCACCAAACTCCATATTCGCATAGCTCGAATCCGTATTGGAAACATCCGGCTCAGGCTCGACGTCGTTCCCACCGTCAGGCTCCTTGGGAATATACTCCTCAGTCAGATAGAACAGCACAGACGCGCTGCTGCTGCGCTCACTGCCGTTTGCATCAATATAGGTAGCGATCGCCTCACAGTCAAGCGCCAGCTGACCGCTCGGCGTCAGCGCGACCGCCTTGACCGTGCAGGTGCTTTGCGCATCCTCGCCCACCATGGCTTCCATGCTTGCCATGACCGATTGCATCACGCTCTCGGGAATTTCGGGCGCGTAGCGCATCGATCCCAGATAGTCAAGCGTATAGAACTCGATCTCGCCATAGGGGCTGATCATCATCATGACGTAATCGTAGGACATCACCTCGCCCAAATCGCGCCAAAAGAAGACGTATGCGCCGCCATTTGCCCAAGGCTCCACGTTCATGCGGTATGCCTCGGGATCCTTGACCTGCGTGGCAAGAAAGTCCTTGGCGACCTGTTCGACCTGCTCTATGCCGATCGGCTCTGCACCTGCGCCGGGCGTTTCACGCATATACGACAGCGTGAAGCTGACAAGCGCACCCGTAGCGGCATCCAGGCTTGCGCTTGTGCCGTCATTCTCGGCAGACTGATACTGATGTCTTGCCTGCTGTCTGTAGGTAGCGGGCAATGAATTCTGATATTCCAGCGTATATTCCACACCCTGATGTGTGATGCGAATGGTGGGCTGTGCGGTTTCATCCACGTAAGGCGTTGACATCCACGCATCATCCACGCGCCCGAAATACTCGTTCGTGGTATCGTAGATCTCATATCCGGGCTGCTCGACAAACGCATCAAATATCGTGTCCGCCTTATCAAAGCGCGGGTACAAGTACGAGACGTCCACCGACTCGGTCACGCGCAGCTCCTGTAGCAGCGCGGCGGTGTTCACCGCGTCCGCATCGGGGACGTAATACACGATCGCGAGCGCAATACCGTCCATCTCACCCTGCCATGTGATCAGATCTCCCGTACCCGAGAGATGCGGCTCTCTGGTTTCAATATGCAGCGTCAAGCGTCCGTCCGCAGTGGAGATCGGTGACGAGAGCAGGTTGGCTTCCCCGATCTTTTGCCTAAGCGCATCCATATGCGCGGCTACGTCCTCGACCGAAAGCTTATATTCTAAGCGAACCCATTCACCGTTTTCGGATTCCACACTCACGTAAAATATCTCATAGGGCTCTCCCGTATCCACGCTCGTGCCCTTTTGATGGCTCAAATGCGTCACGTCACCCTGCAAAAGCCACGCACAGGGCGTGTTGTCCACAAGTGCGACGAAATCGATCAGATCCTGTCTGTTTCGTGCACCTCCGCCCTCAACGCTATTCAAATACCGACCGAGCTGCTCCTCATCCTCGCATTCGATCATGGCGCGCATCTCGGCAAGTGCCTGCATGCTGCGCAGGCTGATCGAGGGCTCCGACTTGGGAGGATCGCTGACGCCGGGATCCAAAGTGGTATCCTCTCCCGGCTCGGCTGTGGTCAGTTCCTCGGACGTACCGGGAATAACCGGAGACGGACCGCCTGCAAGCTGCGCGATCATCATGCCCACGGGCACGCACGCACCGATCAGCAGGGCAAGGCAGGCAGCCACCGCCATGACACGCAGCGCGCGCTTTTTCTGCGCGTGCTTGTACGCAAGGCGCAGATCCATCTGTCGATAACGGTCTAAAATGCGATCATCGATCTTACCGACCGCATCGTTTAGCAGTTCCTTTTTCATACTTCAATCCCCTCCTTTTCCAATTCTATGCGAAGCTCACGCCGAATTTCGGCAAGCTCGCGGTTGACCACAGAGGTACTGCAGGAAAGCCTTTTGGCGATCTGCGGAATGGTCAGAAAATAGAAATATCGCGATACGAATACGTACATACGGCGATTTGGCACGCTATCCAGATAGCGGTTAATGACACACGCAATCGCTGCGGATTGCATTTGGCGTGCCATGTTGTCCCCATCAGACATGCACTCGCCCAACTCGTCCAAGGAAAGGCTCACCTCGCTCGGCACTCGCTTTTTTCGCTTTGCCGTTTTTAGGCGGTTGAGAGAGAGATTGCGCGCGATCTTGGCAAGGAATGCGTGAAAAACGCTCGGACGCTCGGGTGGAACGGCATTCCATACGCGCAGATACGTGTCCTGCAAACACTCCTCGGCATCCTGCTCGTTTTCCAAGATACTGTACGCCACGGTATGTAGGTACTGACAATATTTTTTGTCCGTCTCGGCTATTGCGCGCTCTTCACGCGCAAAATACAGATCAATGATCTGCTCATCCGACAGAAACGCTTCTTGCTGCTTACTTGTCATTTTGCACCTCCTTTGGTCATCTTAAGGATCCTTACACCTATAAAGACCACGTTTTTTGCAGACCGTGTCACAAAAATATGTTTTTTTCACAAAAAACAGAGCAGATGCTTTTCGCAAAAACTGCCCTGTCTTCTTTTTTATCCAATTCTCTCCACGATCTCAAAGCCGTCGTCGGTTTCCTTGACCGTAAACAGGCGCGGACGCTCGTGGGGCGGCACGTTGGTGCTGTGCAGGATCAGGTAGGTCTGCCCGTCAAAGCCGTCAAACAGCATGCCGTGGCCGCCGTCCTCGTCGTAAATGTACTGATCGGCATGACGCCAAGGGCCGTGGATGCTGCCGCTGTCACTGATGGCGAGCGCTTGCACGTACCAATACTGCGGACCTGCATGGAAGCCCGACCACAGCATATACAGCTTGCCGTTTTTGCCCTTGCGGAAGAACGGGCCGTCGGTCACAAAATTGCGCGCGTTGACGTCCACCAAGGAATACGCCCAATCCGCATCCCCCGCGCGCAGCACGGTCTCAGGCTGCCCCGCAGGCGCGGTCAGATCCGCCGTCAGCGGCATGATCTCAACGGTGCCGTCGCCCACTTGCGTCCATTCGTGGCAAAACGCTGTCCAGGGTGTGCCCTGCTCGTCCACGTAAAAGGTCGCGTCAAGGCAGACCCACTCCTCGGGGGTGATGGGGCTGTCGGTCAGCGGCAAAAAGGGACCCATGGGGCTGTCGCTTTTCAGGATCTGCGAGCAGCGCAATCTCGTTTCGCTGCGGAAGCTGGCGAACATATAGTACGCGCCCTTGTATTTGTACACCTCGGGCGCAAAGAAATCACGATCCGACCAAAAATCATCGGGGCGGGTAAAGCACTCGTGCGGCTCGCTCCACTCCACAAGATCGGTCGAGGTGTATACGTCCAAGCCCTGCCACGGGATGACCTTGGTGGTGGCACCGCGGCGCGTGCCGTACAGATAGTAAACGCCGTCCTCGGCATACACAAACGGGTCGCGCAGATGAATGTCACAAAGCTTCATGGGTAGTCTCCTTTCGTGCGTGTGGGTTACATGAATATTGTAGCACGGATCCCCCACGGGAGTCAAGAGACAGCGGGCAGATAAATGAGGGAAATCGTCATTCCGAGTGGGACACGCGAGCAGGGGCTTGATCCCACCGCAACCCGTAGGGGCGTTACAAAGGCGTCCCCCGGGGGGAAGCTGGCGCCGGAGGCGACTGAAGGGGAACGCGAAAGCTTAGGCTTGAATTGTTATACCCGAACGGACAACCGCACCGTTTAGTCCGCGACTCCCCTTCAGTCGCTGCGCGCCAGCGTCTCGCTGCGGCTCGGTCACGCCACGGTTCTGACAGTCCGCCGGACTGTCATTCATTGCCACGTCGCCGCTTCGCTACCCTCGGGGGAGGCCTTTTTGGCGCGTACCCGCATCGTTTGGGTGCCCACTATGTAATGACTTTGGGGGCGTGCGCCTGCCGCAACCCGTAGGGGCGTTACAAAGGCGTCCCCCGGGGGGAAGCTGGCGCCGGAGGCGACTGAAGGGGAACGCGAAAGCTTAGGCTTGAATTGTTATACCCGAACGGACAACCGCACC
>JAZOVZ010000063.1:0-13767 GCA_045658965.1 Eubacteriales bacterium | reverse complement strand
CATAATCGTGTGTCCTTTCTTGAAATTTCTCATATTATTATAGCATATAAAACGGAAATATTCAAGTCCTTTTCATAGAAAGATCAGCGGGAATCTGAACCCGTATTTCGAGCATCCTGCTCGAAATGTCAAGCTGCGGTTTGCTTAGTATCGTCTCAAGCTTCTCTCGCAGCTTGAAATGGTTTCCATTGACACTGTTGGGGAGCAAAAAGGGACACACCGCAAAAGCGGTTTGTCCCTTTTTGGCACCCCCAACGGGAATCGAACCCATAACTAACCCTTAGGAGGGGTTTATTATATCCATTTAACTATGGAGGCGTGGTATAACGAAGAAAATTATACCACATAAAATCCGAAATTGCAATACTTGTTTGAAAATTTATCCGAGCCCCGTCAAATCACAAAACCACTTTCTGCGCAGCTCGTTTGCGCACCCACATACGGCAGCACTCGGCTCTACGTTCGCTCTGCGCAAGGGAATGATACGGTTGTCGGCAGTCAAAAGCGCTGCCAAAGACTTGTAAACTCCCTCTAAAAACGATTCGTCTATGCGGAATCTGTCCGATTCAATCAATATGCAATCCGGTGTAAAAAAGGTTTCCAGGCTGCCGATTGCATATGCGGTCGGTTCGATGGCGTCCTCGGTGCAATATGCGTCGGCAAGCGCGTCGGAAATGTGCTTGTGCGCAGGCATCATTAGTTCGCCGATACGGCACACGCGAGGAGAAAGAAGGTTGCCTCGCATCCAAACGGTCGCATACGTCATATCGGACAAGCACAAAAACGCACCGCAATCCACGTTCCTGCAAGAAGAAATTGAATTGAAGCAGTGTTGTGCAGCCGTAATTTCGTCAAGAACGACGTCGCAATCGCGGCGCATTACTTTACTGATATATGCTGTCATGTGCGAAATCGAACGCGGGGATGCGGGCAGGGAACGCGTGATAGATTGCCGCTTGTCATCTTCGGGCGCAGTAATAACGGCAAGATAGGGAATCGCCTCTTTTGTGGCGTTACATCCTCTGCGTACGGCGTTGAGAAAGATCAGAAGATTGTCGTCAAAGGGGAAAATATCATTGTAATCGTGAACGCAGATCTCTTTGTATTGCATCGACGGTGCCAGTACGTGTGCGGTAAAGTGCCTACTGCTGACGTTAAGAATAAGAAACATCGGTTTGGAGGCGAAATGCAGTAAGCCGGGCCTCCGCCCCGCACCTGCGCAAGGAGGCTTTTGTTCTGTCAGAATACCGCAAGCGATCATGGCATCAGCAATCTTGCCTGTAGTCATAATCGACAGATTCGTGGCCGCCGCAAGCTCTGCACGCGTCATTGACCGATTTTCGCAAAGTGATGCAAAACACGAATAAAGGTTTTCGCGTCTGAATCCAACAAGCTCCGGGTGTGTATAATTGGGGTAGTGTTCCGATTTATTTGACATACTTTCACTCCGAAATGGTAAATACTGGTAATCATGATATGATTATACGATATTTTTCATCATTCGTCAAGAGAAAAAGGTCGAAAACAAAATAAAATTCAGAAAAAAACGATCTTAATATGAACTCTGTCATATTGCACGAAAAAAATATCAAAATATTGTGAAAAAGTTTCAAAAACCCCTTGACAAATATACTATGATATGCTAAAATATAGTGCCGCATAAAATAGGCTTTTTAAGTATGCAGTTTTTCAATGAATTGCATCGCCGAATTTAGCGAGACTATATGAAAGAGAGGTGCTTTTCGTGTTTGCAGTAATTGAAACCGGCGGAAAGCAGTACAAGGTACTCGAGCAGGACATCATCTATGTCGAGAAGCTCAATGTTGAGGAAGGCAGCGAGATCGTTTTTGATAAGGTCGTTGCAGTTTCTACCGACGCAGGCTTTAAGGCAGGCGTTCCCACCGTTGAAGGCGCTAAGGTAACCGCTACTGTGCTGAAGAACGGCAAGAACAAGAAGATTTACGTCATGAAGTACAAGCCCAAGAAGAACGAAAAGAAGAAGATCGGTCACAGACAGCCTTACACCAAGGTTCAGATCACTAAGATCGAAGCTTAATTTTCGGTTTTTATGACCAAGCTGGTATTTTTCAGAAGCGACGGAATTTTCTACGGCTTTGAGGAACAGGGACACACAGGTTACGGACAAGAGGGTGACGACATCATTTGCGCGGCTTTGTCGGCAATGACCATGCTCATCATCAACACTGTGGAAGTGGCGTATGCATCGCATATTGATTACAATATCGATGAGTCCACCACCAAGATCACCGTGAAGTCCAAGTCGGCTCTCCCCGAATTCGAGGAGGACGATTACAAGCGTTATGCTGTTTCGGGCATCTTCATGGCTTATTACAAGCAGATTGAAGATATGATCGAAGAGTATTACGATTTCCTGGACGTATCTGTTATCGATAAGGCGTACGAGTCGTAAACCACGTAATTTTTCAAATTCAGAATCCCCTTGGATTGGGATCGCATTAAAGATGGAGGTAAGATCATGTTGAGACTTAGTTTACAGTTCTTTGCTCATAAAAAGGGTGTCGGCTCTACTAAGAACGGTCGTGACAGTGAGTCTAAGCGCCTTGGCGTTAAGAAGGCTGACGGTCAGGCAGTTGTTGCCGGCAACATCATCGTAAGACAGAGAGGAACCGCTATCCACGCTGGTAACAACGTTGGTATGGGTACTGACCACACTCTGTACGCGCTGATCGACGGCAAGGTAAAATTTGAACACAAGACTAAGGATAAGAAGCAGGTCAGCGTTTACGCAGACTGATTTCTGACCGGGTCAAAAGTAAAAGGGGTGCCAAACGGCACCCTTTTTACTTTTTTATTATTCACTCAGCGTTCGTTTGATTGCACGCTTCCAACCAAGATAAAGCTCGTCGCGTTGCTCACTTGACATAGTCGGCTCAAAGCTTGCGTCAGCTTTGTTGACAGCGCGAATGTGATCGGTTGATTCGTAAATACCAACCGCAAGGCCTGCAAGACAAGCCGCACCAAGCGCAGTGGTTTCAATGCAGGCAGGTCGCACTATGCTTTTGCCCGTAATATCCGACTGGAATTGCAGCAAGAATCCGTTTGCACTTGCGCCGCCGTCAACCTTTAGCGCTTGCACCTTGGTGCCCACCTCTTGTTCCATAACAGCCAGAACGTCTGCGGTTTGATAAGCCATAGCCTCAAGCGTCGCGCGCACGATGTGCGCCTTTGTTGTGGCACGCGTCAACCCGGTGATGCTGCCTCTTGCGTAAGCATCCCAGTAAGGTGCGCCCAAGCCGACAAACGCGGGAACAAAATACACACCGCCGCTGTCAGGCACGCTGCGAGCCAGCTTTTCGGAATCAGCCGAGGCGCGAATCATGCCAAGACCGTCGCGCAGCCATTGTACTGCAGCGCCGCAAATAAACACAGAACCCTCAAGCACGTATTGCGTTACGTCTCCTATACGCCATGCAATTGACGTCACAAGACCGTTTTGAGAGGAGATAGGGGTCGTGCCGGTGTTCATCAGCATAAATCCGCCCGTGCCGTACGTATTTTTCACGTCGCCCTTGTCAAAGCAGCATTGTCCGAACAATGCCGCCTGCTGGTCGCCTGCAACGCCCGCAATCGGAATCTCACAACCGAAGAGCATGGGTTTGGTATAACCGAAAATACCGGAGGAAGGCATTACGTCGGGGAGCATATTCTCAGGAATGCCGAACAAATCCAAAAGCTCTTGATCCCAACAAAGCTCATGAATATTATAGATCATGGTACGGGCAGCGTTACTGGGATCGGTTGCATGCACCTTGCCACCCGTCAGCATCCAAATAAGCCAAGTATCAATGGTGCCGAACAAGAGCTCCCCACGCCTCGCTTTTTCCATTGCGCCGGGTACGTTTTGAAGAATCCATCGAATTTTAGTTGCAGAGAAATAAGAGTCGATCAAAAGACCTGTTTTGGCACGCACGGTATCCGCAAGTCCTTGCGCTTTCAAATCATCGCAATAAGCGGCAGTACGGCGACATTGCCAAACGATGGCGTTATAGATCGGCTTACCGGTATTTTTATCCCATACTACCGTGGTTTCACGCTGATTTGTGATGCCAATACCCGCAATATCGGAGCTGTCGAGTCCCGATTTGGCAAGTGCTTCATGCGCCACACCGATCTGAGTAGCCCAGATTTCGGTAGGATCATGCTCCACCCAGCCGTCAGCAGGGAAGTGTTGGGTAAATTCCTTTTGCGCGGTGGCGATCATTTCACCTGTGGCTGAGAAAATGATGGCGCGACAGCTTGTCGTGCCTTGGTCCATGGCAAGTAAATATTGCTTCATAGCGCACCTCCGTTGCGTTTCCTTGTACTGATTATAACATACCGAGTAAATCGTGTCAAGTTTACAAGAGGGATTTTTTGATTTACCCCTTTACCAATGGATAAAGATATGTTACAATAAACAAAAGAGGTGATTTTATGAAATCTTTTAAATTAGCAAGCTATAATATTTGCTCGTCTCATTTTTTGCATGGGCGTTACACGAAAGAAAATTTGGAGCTTTTGGCGCAGAGCATCGCCGCCGTTAATGCCGATGCCGTATGTTTGCAAGAGGTGGATAAACGTGCAGCACGCTCCGAAGGCGTGGATATGACTGCAGAGCTTGCGCATATGGCTGGGTATGCTTATTCTTATTTCATCAAAATACGTGATTTTCAAGGGGGCGAATACGGTACGGCAATTCTGTCGCGCTATCCGATCATCGAGGCGCAGACATTGAATTTTGCGGTGAAGATTGCAAAGCAGGGTACCTCTTGCGGTTACGTTGTTTTGGACGTGGAAGGAGAGCGCGTGACGCTTTTCAACACCCATTTATCCATCGAAAGCGAAGAAGCCAATACCGATACCATGCTGTGTCTTGGTGATATTCTCTGCGAATATGCAGAAAAAAACGGAGCAAAGCTTCTGTGCTGCGGCGATTTCAATACCAATCCGCCTAAGCTTGCAGAATACCTGCCCCGTTTTGGTCGTGCCAATGCCGGTCTGTTTACGTATGCGGACAGAAGCATAGACAACGTGCTGTATTTGGGATATCAAGTAGATCATGTGCATACGGTCGATACAACGACTTCGCGCGTTACCGACCATAATATGCTGGTGTGTGACGTGATTTTATAAACTATCCATATAAGCGCGAATTTCGCTCTCCTTGGCACAGCAGCTGCCCTGGATCATTTGCGCACTGCCGCCGCCCTTGCCGCCAAGGGCGGCGTTTATTTGCTTTGAAAGGCTGCGCAGATCAGTATTTTGTGCACCCATAATATATTTGTAGCCATCCGCATCGTTACCGGAAAATGCCGCACAAACCCCCGTGCATTTTTCCACGCCTGCGTTGACAAGCAAGCGCAGCGCCAGCATATCGGGATCATCCGTAAATATACAGAGATTTCCTTCGGTCTCCGTTAAAGCGGCAATCTTATAGTCAAGAAGTTGCTTGCGCAGGGAAGAAATGATCGCACCGCGCTTTTCAATTTCCGCATCGCGTTTTTTTAGGCCTTCGACAACGTCGCTTTGAGGAACAGAAAGCATTGCGGAAAGCGTTGCTACGTCAGTCCAGGTCTTGCGGTAATGCTCAAGTGCAGCACTGCCTGCAAGGAAGTGGATGCGCATACCACCCTTATAGCGGATAGCGTCAAGCAGTTTGATCATGCCGATCTCACCGGTGCGTGCAACGTGCGGTGCACAGCAAGCACAAATATCGTATTCGCCAATCGTAACAAGGCGCACGTTCTCGGTCAGATCCAGCTTGGAGCGATACTCTGTGGCGATCAATACTTCCTTGGACGGATATTCGGCTGTAATCGGCACGTTTTCATAGATGATTCTGTTTGCTTCATCTTCAATTTCGTTGAGTTGTTCGCGTGTCAGCTCGCCGTCAAAATCCATTGTGATCTCACTGCCCAGATGAAATCCCACGTTGCTAAAACCGTATTTTCGGTGCATAAGCCCCGATACGATATGTTCACCCGAGTGAATCTGCATACGTAAAAAGCGTGCAGGGAAGTCTATCTGACCGTGCACTTGGGTGCCGACCTGCAAAGGCGTGTCAATGTAATGTGTGATCACACCGTCGTTTTCCTGCACGTCAAGGACGTTAGCTTGGTGCAGCATGCCGCTATCGGCACATTGTCCTCCCTCCTCGGGGAAGAACGCGGTTGCATCCAGTATCACGGCATAACGACCGTCCTCGGGATTACAGGAGAGCACCGTTGCATCAAAAGTCTGCATATAGCTGTCTGCATCAAATAAACGAATTGTCTTTTGCATAAATACCTCGTAAACAAAGAGCCGCGTATGCGGCTCTTGTTTTTATTGTAGTTTGAGATCCAACCAAAGGTCGGAAATGTAGGCAAGCAGCTCCGGATCTAAATTTGCGTATGCAAATTTTTCATAAGAAGCCGCAAAATCAAAGCCTTCGGGGTAGAGCATTGCGTAATAGTCGCACTCTTCGTCTCCCATGCCCAGAGATTCCTGATACTCGGGATTTTCGAAAACGGCTGCATTGGGTGTTGCGTAATAGATGTACTCTGCATTCGCACGCGCAACGTCGCAAGCCTCACCGTTGATCTCAAGATCGGTGCTGAGCATGAAATTGATGTACGCTTCTGCAATATCCTTGTTCTTAGCGCATGTGGGGATACACATAGCGTCCATGAACAAATTGGTGGAAATATTCCCCTCATTATCTCTGGGATAGAAGAAATCCAGAGAAACGTTGGAGGAAGAGTTTTCCATCATGGTAATGCAGTCACCCGCATAATATGCCGCAATAGCAGCGTCACCGGATTCCATCATATTAAAGACCTGGTCCATGACGTATCTCTTGAGTACGGGCTTTTGCGTGGAAAGCTCGGCAAACGCCTTATCCCAATCCGCTGTATTCTTTGAATTGACACTCAATCCAAGCTTGTACATTGCAGTACCAAAGGCATCGCGAGAGTTATCGAACTGCAAAATCTGCTTTGCATAATCCGGATTCCACATCAAATCCCAGGAACCGATATCCGCCTCATCAACGATATTGGTGTCGTAAACAATGCCAACCATACCGTAAGTGTAGGGAACGGTATACTTATTCTCGGGATCGTAAAAGAGATTGCGGAACTGCTCGGGAATATTCTTTTGGAAATTGGGAATATTGTCAAAGTTGAGCTCAAGCAGCATGTCGTGTTCAATGAAGTAGTCGATCATGTAATCCGAAGGAATGATCACGTCATAGTTTGCAGAACCTGCTTCCAGCTTGGCACGAAGGCTTTCGTTGGAATCATAGGTGTCATAATTGACCTTGACACGTACGCCGTATTCCTGATAATACCAATCCTCAAAAGCCTTATTGACGTCCAAGGAATCGAAGGAACCGTCCGAGATGTATTCACCCCAGTTATAAACGTTGAGAACAACGTCGTATCCCGAATCGCATGCACTCAGACAGGTCATGCAGGGTAGTATGATGGCAAATACGATAAGGAGAGAAAGAACTGAAGATTTTCTCATTTTCTTGCCTCCTTTGCGCGTGCTCTGCGTGCTTTTGCACGCTCTTTCTGCTGCTGTCGCTTTGCTTTCGCATCTTCGTCCGCGCCAAGCACGTTGAAAAGGATCAAGAAGATCAAGACCGTCACAAAGATCACGGTTGCCAGCGCATAGATGTCGGGCTTAACCGACTTTCTGACTTCACCGTAAATCAGAATGGGCAGTGTTGTAAAGCCGGAGCCCTTGGTGAAGTACGAAATCACGAAATCATCAAGCGAAAGCGTAAACGCCATAATCAAACCTGTCACAATACCGGGCATGATCTCGGGCAGCTCCACTTTGAAGAAAGATTGCACGGGATTGCATCCAAGGTCCATAGCTGCCTCGGGCAAGGATTTGTCCATCTGCTTGAGCTTAGGTGTGATCTGCAGCATGACGTAGGGAAGTGAGAAGGTCACGTGCGCAATCAACATGGTCCAGAAGCTGAAGGTTTCGGATACGTGTAACAAAAGTCCGACAAATACGAACATCAGCGTGAAAGAAAAACCGGTGATGATCTCGGGATTGATCATGGGAATCTGTGTGATGGTCATCAGCGCAGTACGCACGCCGGGCGAGCGCATTTTGTTAATACCATAAGCTGCAATCGTGCCAAGCGCGGTGGAGATAACGGAGGACGTTACGGCAAGTAAAAGCGTATTGCGTACAGCCTCCAGAATCGCTTCGTTGGTGATCATTTCCAAATACCACTTTAGCGAAAAACCCTCAAATACAGACGTACTCTTACCTGCATTGAATGAGAACAGAATCATAACGACGATGGGTGCAAACAGGAAGAAGAACACCATGAACATGTAGAACTTTGCAAGGAAAGAATTCTTTTTCATCGTGATCCCTCCTTTTCCGTATCACCAAATCTGTTCATCAAGATCAGACCCGCAAGCAGAATCAACATCAGTACAAAGGAGAGGGCAGCGGCGAAGTGATGATTATTGTTGTAATAGTAATAATCGATAATATCACCGATCAGGAAAATACCGCCAAGCTGGTTGGAAATATAGAACGTGGAAATAGAAGGAACAAATACCATAGTGAAGCCGGAGAGCACACCGGGAATACTCAGCGGCATAATAACCTTGCGCAAAACAGCGAAACCGTTACAGCCAAGATCCTGTGCTGCCTCAACCAGACGATAATCGAGCTTCGCCATGACAGAATAGATCGGAAGGATCATATAGGGAAGAAAATCGTAAACCATACCGATTACAACGGCAAATTCGTTGTAGATCAGAATGTCGGGCTTGGGATCAAGCGGGAAAGGCACCATGCCTTCCGGCAAAAATGAGAGAAGGAACACAACAGCGTTGTTGAGCACTTCAAGCACCTCAGAAAGCGCATAGGTACGGATGATGAAGTTTGTCCACATGGGAAGCATGATCAGCACAACCAAAATCTTTTGCGCATTGGGGGAGGTACGGGAAATGAAGTATGCAGCGGGATAACCGATTACCAAACAAATAAGCGTTGCAATAAAGGCAAGCTTTACGGATCTCAAAAATACGTTGAGATATTTAGGTGTAAAGAACAACTGAATATGTTCAAGAGTAAAGGTGATACCGGATTGCTCGGTGGTCTCGGTAAACGCATAGAACGCAACAAACGCCAAGGGAATGAGGATAAACAGCACACTCCAAAGAATGTGCGGTGCCGCGAGCAGGCGCGACATCGGTCCTTTAGCGGTACGCTTCATGCTCATTCCTCCTCGTCTACCACGTCGGAGAGGTGGTCCATCTCATCAGAGAAGGTGGAATAGTCGCCAAACTTGCCCGAATACTCGGACTTTTTCATAACGTGGATCGCATCGGGCTGGATGTGCAGACCGATGGTCTGACCCTCGGCAACAAAGTCGGAGGTTTCCAGCATCCACTTAAAGCCTTGTACGTCCACAATGATCTCGTAATAGTCACCCTTGAAGGTAACGCCCGAAACCGTACCGATCAGCATGCCGTTCTTGACATCTACTACGTCAACGTCCTCGGGACGAATGACTACGTCTACCTTTTCATTGGGAGCAAAGCCGCTGTCCAGGCACTCAAATACGTGACCCGCGATCTTTGCCTTATAGTCACAGAGCATGACACCGTCCAAAATATTGGACTCGCCGATAAAGTCTGCAACGAAAGCATTGACGGGCTCGTTATAAATATCGGTAGGAGAGCCGATCTGCTGGATCGCGCCGTCTGCCATAACAACTACCGTATCAGACATGGAAAGCGCTTCTTCCTGATCGTGCGTAACGTAAATAAAGGTAATGCCGGTCTCGCGCTGGATATTCTTGAGCTCGCGCTGCATATCCTTGCGCAGCTTGAGGTCAAGCGCGCCGAGAGGCTCGTCCAACAAAAGAAGCTTGGGGCGGTTGATCAAAGCGCGCGCGATCGCAACTCTTTGCTGCTGACCGCCGGAGAGGTTGCCAACGTGACGCTTCTCAAAGCCCTTGAGGTTGACAAGCTCAAGCATCTCTTTGACGCGACGATCTATTTCATCTTTTTTTACTTTTTGAATTTTCAGACCGAACGCAATATTTTCATAAACGTTCAGATGAGGGAACAGAGCATATCTCTGAAATACCGTGTTTACGTGACGCTTGTAAGCGGGCACGTCGTTGATACGTTGACCAGCGAACATCACGTCGCCTGCATCGGGAGAAACAAAACCGCCGATGATACGAAGCGTCGTCGTCTTACCGCAGCCCGAGGGGCCGAGCAGAGTAACAAACTCTTTATCATGGATATTCAGGTCAATGGCACGCAAAACGGGTTCACCGTCGAACGACTTGGTAACGCCCTTGAGCCGAACCAAAACTTGATCATTCATTCCGCATCAAAACTCCTTTTTTACAGAAATGTAGATAATACTAATATTGTAGCAGATTTGCAGCAAAAATGCAATAGATTTCGCAAAATTCTTTGAATAATCGCGAAATTTCTGTCAATGGCAATCAAAAGAGGACGGTTTTCTTGCGATATCTCCCGTATTCTCCCGTTTTCTCTTGATTTCTCCGTTTTTCACTCATGCGAAAAGCATGCCGAAAAGGCAACAAGAGAACACAAACAGCGTCAGAGAGGACGATGTTTTTAAAATCAACCAAACAGAGAACAGCCACATGCATAGCAAGCAGCAAAAGCTGAGAAAAGAGCAGAGCTTTTCTGCGGTAGTGAGCTTGAAAATGCTGCACAGTAAACCGTTTACGATCCTGCCGCCGTCAAAGCCTTCAATGGGAATCAGATTGAGCAGGCCCAAAGATAGGTTGGACAAGCAGAACTGCATGATCCACTCGGAAGCCTCACAAAAAGGCAGTGTCAGCAAAAAGAAAATCACGTTGATAAAAGGTCCTGCCAAGCACAAACAGATCAGCGCGGGATAAGAGCACAACCTGCCCGCTGTGGTCAGCCGTGCGCCCAATACGTCAAGCTTCATGTGGGATAGATCAATGGACAAGATTTTAGCCGCAGCAATATGCCCGATCTCATGGACACACGCCGCTAATAAGCAAGCGCAATGCTGCGGCAACGGTGTTGTCATGAGCATGCATATGAATAATATAAAGGTTGCAGGGGATACAGATATTCTTAATTTGCGCATAAAAATCACCTCGGAATCGAAAAATTCACAAAAAATCGGTTGACAATCAATTGATTGTCATATATAATAAGGTTACTTCATCATAGGAGGGCTTGTTATGCATTTACAGATATACGATGCGCTGATCCCGGGTACAAAGTTGCGCAGAGCAGATATGGACGGTGTGACCGGACTGGCGTTTTTATCCAAGATCTTTTTTATCACTGACGGCGTTATGCTGACACAAATCAGGGATATATCCGGTATTGACGGCTCAACGTTGCAAAACTGGACCAAGAGAGGCTGGGTGCCGCTCTCCAAGTCTAAAAAATACGATATTGACCAGGTCGCTTACATTCTTATCATTAATATGCTGCGCCCCTGCATGCAGCTGGATAAGATCGCCTATATGCTGGAATATATCAACGGTGACCTTGAGGACGCAAGTGACGATATTATTCGCGCAAGCGTGCTTTACGACTATATCTGCCGCATTCTTGATGCGTTGGTAGAGCAGAATCAGTGCTCGTTCTCCTCGATCAGAAAGGTAATCGAGCAGCAAACTGCAGGATACACCGAGGTGATGGAAGGAGCAAGAGAGCGATTGACTGATGCGCTGGAAGCCATCGTCGTGGCATATTATGCAACCTTGATCAAGAATCGTTCCGACACACTTGTCAACAGATTGGTGGGAAACCGTGAATAAGAAGTGGACTGAACGACTGATTCTTGCGCTGATCTATTGGCTGCTTATCTCCTTTGCGGCAACGGCATCATATTTGATTGCGGACATGATCATACGTATTATGAATACCGTCTTGGTATTGGAAGAGACGCACGCAGCAAGCGTAATCAGAGTGTTTTTGACGATTCTTGTCAGCGGTGCCATTCTTAGTGCCGTTTCCTATTGGGAAGGGTATCATTTTGCAAGCTTTTACAAGAGAGTGGTTTTTCCCTCGATCGGCATTGCTTTGAGTGTGCATTTTCTTTTGGGCTTTTTGTTCGGATTCTCTCCTTGGGTGACAGGAGGATCATTATATCTTGCAGGTTGGATCAAATACGGCGCTGACTACACGTCCGAATGCTCCATGGCAACCAAGGATGTCAGTGTTTTGATCTTTGTGGGAGCGTTTGTGATATTTGCAGCGTTGTATACACTGTTCATGAGTTTCCCGCAGTATTACGGCATGATGAAAAGATATGCGGACAGGGAAGCGCTACTGGAGGAAAACTCACACAGAACAACCTATGTTCAACCGACCGAAGAATATGCAACCGAAGAGTCAGAGAGAACTGACGACAACGCAAATCCCTTATAATATAAGGGATTTGCGACTCGCTTTAGTTCGTGAAAAATTTTTTTGAAAATTTTCGAAAAAGGTATTGACAAATCGAAAAAAAGTAGTATAATAGTATCGTTGCCGGTGAGCAAGCCAAGGCAGCGAATGCGAGAGTGGCGGAACTGGCAGACGCGCACGTTTGAGGGGCGTGTGGTTTACACCGTACGGGTTCAAGTCCCGTTTCTCGCACCAAAGGCAAGCCTTGCGCTTGCCTTTATTTCAAAAATCGGAGGCTAGGATGCGTAAAGTTTTTCCGCTCAGTTTCAAAGGAAAAGGCTTTAAGGCAGTAATCCTCAGCACTCTTATTTATACCTTGATCGTCCTTGCGGTCTCGATTTTGATCGGAATTTTCGATCTTCCCTCGGGAATCGGCATCGCGATCAATATTTTGAAACAGATCGTTCTTCTCTACTGTGTCAGCGGCATCGTAGTCTCCGTACTGCACGCGGCAGACATCGTAAAGTGAGAGCGAAACACACGCGGGTGTGGCGGAATGGCAGACGCGCTAGATTCAGGTTCTAGTGAGGGCAACTTCGTGAAGGTTCAAGTCCTTTCACCCGCACCAAAAAGAAATCCATCGCTTCTGCGATGGATTTTCTTTTTCGTATGTAGTTTGTGGACTTGAGCCTCTCAAATGCGTAGCATTTGATGTATGCATGCGCTGAAACTAAAGCCTCTTAGATGTCGCTTGCGCATGCATTAGGTTCGTAAGTCCTTTTACCCGCACCAAAAAACGACAAGCTTGCGCTTGTCGGTTTTTTATCCATTGCGGAAGCAATGGCATATCATCACGCGTATGTGTGTATATCATCAGCCGAGGGCTGTATTCTCTTTCGCAATGATGATAATACAAAGCTTCGCCTTGATGATATGCAATTTCTTCGAAATTGAATTACTTTCCAAAAAACAAAAGCTTCTTGCTCTTTACATATGCAGAGATTTATGCTTTAATGATTATAGAATGGAACGAAAACTTTTAAAACCCACAAAAAAAGGAGTGATCTCGTTGAAAGATATGCCGAAAAAGCAGATTTGTTTGTGCGTAAGTACACTGCTCGGTGGCACGATTCTTTCGACTTTTGCGGCGGTATTGGTTCTACGCAACCTTGGAGGTTTGGTCGGAATGTTCGTTGAAGCAGATGCGGGCGCTACATTTGACTTTGTTCGCATTTTTGAGCAAACAAAAGATGCGCAGATCGACCCGCATTGGTTGTTCCCTCTGCTTCTGTTTGGAAGCTATGCTTTTGCGCTTTGGCGCTTTCCCCAAAAAGCCAAGCGATCTGCGCTACACATCCTCCTT